>NZ_CP150277.1:600000-900000 GCF_037977385.1 Terribacillus sp. FSL K6-0262
GCGATACGGTCACCAATGCGGAGCGCTTCGTCCAAATCATGTGTGATGAACAGGATGGTTTTCTTCATCGTTTCCTGCAAATCCAATAATTCATCCTGCATATCTTTCCGGATCAGTGGATCAAGAGCTGAAAAAGCTTCATCCATCAGCAGCACCTCAGGATCATTCGCCAGTGCACGGGCAAGCCCCACACGCTGCTGCATACCTCCGGACAATTGCCCCGGATATTGATCCAGATAGCTTCCCAGACCGACAAGCTCCAGGGATTCCTTCGCCTTCTTCGATCTTTCCTGTTTGCTGATTCCCTGTACTTCCAGTCCGTATTCCGTATTCTGCAGAATCGTCCTGTTGGGGAATAATCCGAATCGCTGGAATACCATGCTCAGCTTTTCCCGACGTACCCGGCGAAGCTCCTTCTTATCCATTTTCGCTAAGTTTTCTCCGTCAATATAAATGTTACCAGTCGTCGGCTCAATCAGGCGGTTGATCAAACGCACCAGCGTGGATTTACCACTTCCCGAAAGACCCATGATAACAAAAATTTCCCCTGCTTCCACTTCAAATGATGCACGATTGACACCAACTGTGCTTCCTGTTTCTTTTAAGATCTCTTCCTTTGTCTTACCAGCTTCCGCTAATTTCAGCGCATTCTTGATGTTTTTCCCAAACACCTTAGAAAGATTTTCCACTTTGATGATCGGCACAGTATCCACCTCTTTTCCAAATAATCTTCTGTCACCCGTCTTCGATAATCAGGATTTTTCCCTATCACGTTGTTTCGACCTTATTAATACTAAACATAATCAGCAAACATATCAAACGAAATGAATCGTTGTATCTGAACATATAGTACGTACAGAATATACTGTACAATGTATACGACCCTATTACTCCTATTTCCTTCAGAATACTCCTGAATGCTATGTGATGTAGTATTTCGGTGATGCAGCTGAAGCTATATTATATGTAGAAAACCGTCCAATCACTCTGGATCTAATGGTAATATTGCTCGGAAAAGCAAGACACCTGTCCATATAGACATTCGCAATCTTGCTCACCAGGACCTTGCGGAACGCGTTTGGATAAAGGGAGAGAGGAAGGACTTCTTTTCGAGTGTCAGTCCAGCATATGAAAAGTTGACGATATTGCATATGCAGCATTGGATGATCAGGCCAAACGTCAAGTCGAGACCTTCCAGTACATCGAGCAGGCCATTACTGACAGTCATCCTAAAATTCCTGTATCATTCAAAAATCGTTATCCGGCAGCCTTGGCTTTTTTAAGGCAGACAGCTGGGATCCTCAAAAAAAACCGCTATCAGCTGGAGCTAATAGCGGTTTTTCATATCCAATAATATCAATTCGTTCACCAGATCTTTGTATGTATCATCCTGCTTTTCTTCACGAAGTGCCAGCAGTACATCCCAATAATAAAGCTTCTCGGGCAGCATCCCGACGAATTCCAGGAGCAGGGATGTGTAATCGAGCAATCCTTCCTCCTTCTGCTCCTTGTATAATCGATTAAGCCGCTGGAGCATTTCCAAGACACTAGCATATTCCTCCTCATTTATATCCCGTTCAATGAGGAGCTTACGGAAAGGATATTTATCCAACACTCCTGTCTCTGCAATCAACTGCAGATGAAAAGACAGCGTACTCTTTTTTTCTTCCTCCATAAAAACGCTTCCTTTGTCTCTCAAAATGGCCGTTTCACGTAAACGGATCTTGTTCTTATATTTTAAAGTAAAATTTCCAGGAAAGCTATTGATTTTCCCGATCAAACGTACTAATATCTCTTAAGTGAAGAAAAGCTCACCCTAAATTCATGCCTACAGAAGGGAGCCATGGCCATGAATTGCTGGAGAAGTGTCGATGTGAAGAAAGATCTCGGTGCCAATCGGATTAATCTAATCTCGACGATGATCGGAATACTGGTGTTCATCATTTTATATCCGATGCTGACGCTGATCCATCCAAAAATAAAAATCGACGAAACAGATTTATTGCTATCATTGATTTCCATATACCTGCTTCCTTTTATCCATAGCATCACACATTTGATTCCTTTTTGGATATCCGGGAAGCGCTGTGAATATAAACTGCGTTGGATCGGACAATTCATCCCGATCATGCAATTCAGGGTCAGGACCGAAACAAGCAGGGGCATTCCGTTCCTTTCCTTGCTCATGCCGACCGTCTGGATTACATTGCCTTTGCTGATTGCAGCCATTTTCATGGATGTGATGCCTATCTATTACATCCTGATTGTCAGTGTCAATGCAGGAATGACCTTCTCGGATGGCTTTTACCTATGCAATTTACTGCAGGCACCGCGCAAATGTATCATTGCAGGGACAGATAAAAGCTATGATATACTGGTTAAATGACGCTCCGCCTTCGGAGCGTTTTTACATATGGAAAAACTGTGGAATTACAATTATTGATTGTCTTTTCCCTATTATTATATGATATATTGTCTAAAGGGAAACGGTGGAAATGCCGCCATACAAATTTCAAGTGGATTAGGAGTGTTTGTTTTTATGAAGAAATTGGCTATCGCTGCAGTATTCGCGACAAGCGTTGTCGCACTTTCAGCATGTGGTTCCGGTGAGACAGTGGTAGAATCAAAAGCTGGGGATATTTCCAAAGAAGATTATTATCAGGAACTAAGTGATAAATACGGAGCACAAGTGCTGCAGACAATGGTTCTGGAAAAGGCCCTTGACGATAAATATGATGTAGATAAAGAACAGATCGACGATCAAGTGAAAAAAATGAAAGACCAATATGGGGATTCATTTGAATCTGTACTGCAGCAAGCTGGCTATGCAGATGAAGACGATTTCCGTGAAGCTGTGAAAACAAGCCTTCTTCAACAAAAAGCGATTGCAGATGGAGTCGATGTTTCCGATGATGAAATCAAAACTCGCTATGAACATATGAAGACAGATTTGAATGCAAGTCATATCTTAGTTGCCGACGAAGATACAGCGAAAGAAGTTAAACAGAAGCTGGATGACGGGGAAGATTGGGACAAGCTCGTGGAAGAATATTCCACAGACACTGCAACGGTAGAAAATAAAGGCTCCTTGGATTGGTTCACTGCGGGTACTATGGATTCCGCCTTTGAGGATGCTGCTTACAAATTGAAAAAAGGTGAAATCAGCGATCCTGTAGAAACTAGCTACGGCTGGCATATCATCCGTCTGGATGATACCCGTGATACAGAACAAGAAGTCGGTTCCCTTGATGAAGAACGCGACCAAATCAAGACTGAGCTGGCCATCCAGAAAGTAGACTCCGCTAAACAGCAGGAAAAAATCAATAAAATCCTGAAGGATGCAGACTTTGATATCAAGATCGACCAATACAAGGATTTGGTCGATGATATGACTTCCACATCAACTACTTCCGGCTGATCATAAAAAAGACCGAAACAATTGTTTCGGTCTTTTTTCATTGTTTTTTATCTGCACGTCTGGCTCTTTCTTCCTCGATGCGCTCCATGTACACATTTCCTTCCCGCTCGATGAACTGCTGCTCCGCCTGATAATCATGCCTCTGCGTCCGGAATGCCATGAAGCCGCTGCCGATCATGCAGAGGAAAGCAAGCATGACCCACAATGGAATATCCGGCATTGTAATACCCCCTTGTCCTTGTTGTGTAATATCTATGCCGATGGACAAGGATTCATGACACGGATCAGGAGGCTTGACGCTGTTCTTTATGATAGCGCTTGAACATCATATTATAAACGAAGGCACTTACCAGAGCCAACAGAGCAAGGATGGTGAATGCGAACTGATAGCTTACATAACTGACGACAACCAGACTTAACGGTGCAAGCAGCTTTCCTAATGTGAAGCGCAGACTTGCAGCAGAAAAGTATTGCCCCCTGCTCTCTTCCGTTGCCAATGATGCGACGAAACTTTCCTGTAAACCGACTACCATAAGCTCCCCTATCGTAAAAAGGATGATTGCCACTACAAAGATCCAGAAGCTTTCCGTCAATCCGTACAAAAGAATACCTGCCGCATAGGCAATGCTGGAGCCCACGAATACACGGGCAATTCGGAATTTCGTGACAAACTTGGTCGTAAATACGGTAAATAGGGCAACCAATAACCCATTCAGCGCCAGAATAAGTGAGAATGCTTGTTTGCCATCCACTTCGATACGGAAATCCCCGAGTGCAAATACAGTCTGATTCGTGATGACTTCGCTCGTGTATACAGCAATCAGGATATCCAGCTGCATGAATGTTTGGGCAACCAATACACCGGCAACGATGAAGAGCAGGAATGTACGGTCTTGAGCGATGATCCTATACGTCTGCATCTCTTTCCAGACAGCTTTATACCATGTTGCATGATCAGCTTTTGCTTGTCTTTTATCCGGCACTGTTTCCCTGATGAAGATTTGCATGATGATGAACAATATAGCTGTAAGCATAAAGCCTGCCAGCAGCATTTGGAAACGGTATGAGTAAAATAACACGGTGCCGATCAGCGGGCCCACCACAACGGCGATATTCACACTAGTGTAAAAAACGGCGAAAACAGAAGCCCGATGTTTCTCCTGGACCACATCGGCTACCATTGCGTGTGATGCCGGCCAATACAGCGCACTCCAAATGCCGAGGAAACTGAACGCAAGGAAGGTCAGGGCTGATGAAGTCAGCCATGGTGAGTTCGCGGACGCGAACACCAGGAAGGTGATGGATTGCCCTGCAACTGCAATGCTCATCATCCTTCTCCTCCCAAAACGGTCAGCGCAATATCCCCCTACCAGACTTGCCAGGACGGAAAGGGCTTGGGATAGCATAAGCAGCCAGCCAGCCCTGTCCTTTCCGAAAGCATCCTGGAAGAAAATCGTCATGAACGGGAAGTAAGCCCAAAAAAGGAAGTTCATCATCGCTTCCCCAAGCAGACGGATTTTTAGATTCCGATCCCAATCCTTCCATTTCATATACTTCCCTCTATTCTATTGTTTTCTCTCTTTCCAGCAGTCACTCCCGCTCAAATACAGGCTTATAGAAACTGCGGTTTTCCAAGGAAAAGACACGTTCCGAGAAATCTCCCGGTGCTACCTTATCCATTACACGCTGCAGGGTATTCATTTTTGCATCGATCAAATCGATCATATGCAGCAGCTCTGCTTCACGGACAAGCGGCGGCTTCGGACTGCCCCACTCCCCTTTGCCATGATGGCTGAGGATCATATGCTGTAAAATCATCACTTCCTCCGCCTCTATTTGCAGTTCCCGGGCTGCCCTGGCAATTTCATCCGACATGATGGATATATGGCCGAGCAGTTTCCCTTCCACTGTATAAGAAGGATTAGTGGCACCGGATAGTTCCCGTAATTTACCGATATCGTGAAGGATGATCCCTGCATATAGTAAATCCTTATTGATTTCGGGATAAAGATTCTTCAATTCCCGGGCTATCCGCAGCATCGAGACAACATGGTATGCAAGCCCGGAAACGAACTCATGATGATTGCGTACTGCCGCAGGGTAAGCGAGCAGCTGCTCCTGATAATTGGATAGAAAATACCGCGTAATCCGTTGCAGATTGGGATTTTCCATTTCAAAAATGAATGATGTCAATTCTTCCAATAGCTGCTCCTTGGACAGCGGTGCCCGCTTGACGAAATCATGCGCATGAACCCCATCCGCTGGTTCCGACAGACGGATAGCCTGAATTTTAAGCTGCAGGCGGCCGCGGAATGCATTTACCTCTCCTTGGATTTTAACCACTTGATCTGCTTGGTATCGCTGTTCATCTGCAGGTGATGCGTCCCATAGCTTCGCTTCGATGTCTCCGGTATCATCTCCCAGTATCAAGGTCAAAAAAGCTTTTCCATTACTGGCAATCGCCTTATCTGCTTGTTTGATCAGCAGAAAGCCATCAAATTTATCCCCTACCTGAAAATATCCGATTCCTTTTTTCAACGCTTTTCTCCTCCCTCATAAATACAGCCCTCACTATGCTAGCAAGGGCTTCATGCTCCCAGCGCCAGTTATCTCTTTGGCGGCTTTGGAACGTATTTGAATATCTCTCCTGATTCGACCACATTGATGAACTGCAGCAGCCACATATAATAATCACGCGCATATAACAGGCGGTCAATATCTTTATCAATCTTCCCGACCAGTTCGGGATCATCCACTTCTTCTTTCAACTGCTTCAGTTCCTCGATCGTCTCCTCCGCTTCTTCCAAATTCGATTGGGTGCTTTTCTCCCACTTATTCCCGAAGAGTGACGTAAAAGATTTGTACCAGTCTTCCTCCGATTTATATAGATCCTTGCGTATACCTTTTTTATATGCCGGCTCCACCATTTTCATTTCTGCCAACGCTCTGACACCTGTGGACATGCTTGTTTTACTCATCTCCAAAGCATCCCTCATATCATCAAGCGTCATTGGCCGATCCGCAAAATACAGCGCACCATATAGCCGGCCAACAGATGAGGTGATCCCATATAAATTCATATTCTTGGCAATGACCTGTATGAACTTTTCGATCGTTTCCTCATATTTAGCCCAATTTTCTTCATTACTCGGCACTGCCCGACCCTCCAGCTTACAATAATCCAATTTTTATCTTAATCAGTTTACCATTATTGTCGTCTTTTTGCGAATGCTAAAACGCTATCAGGAACTAGTTTTCTGTGTCTTTTCAAGCTGAAGCACTTCGAATTCCCGGGACCATTCGGTTGACGGCTCTTCCCACGTGAATAAAATGATTTGCTGGACATTTGCAGCAGCTTGGAGTATCGGCAAGAAACGTCCCCTCCTGGCAAGATCCGTGTGGCTGAATGCATCATCGATCAATAGCGGAAAACTCTCCTTTACACCAAGATGCCGGGAAAGCGCAAGCCGCAGACAAAGATAAAGCTGTTCGATTGTACCTCTGGATAGCTGTTCAACCTCGATATTCCTGTCAAGCTTATCCTTTACAATCAGCTTCCCTTCCTCTGTCAATGCGAGAGCGGAATACGTATCTGCCACTTCAGAGAAAATCCTTCCCGCTTCATTCAATACTATAGGAAGTTTTTCTTCCTGGAAGATTCGCTTCGTTTGTCGCAGCATATCGTAAGCAAGCTTACGTACAGCCCATTTCCTTCCAGCAGCTGTCAGCAATTGCTTTTGACGCTGCAATTCGTGGTAAGCCACCGAAGCTTCTGTATCCGATTCAAGATCGGCCAGCTTTACCTGCAGCGTCGCTGCTTGCTGTCGATATCTATCCAGTTCCTCTTCGAGAGTCTCCTGCTCCATTTCGAGATTGGCAATCAGCCGCTCCGCTTTTTCCTGCTCGAATTCGATTACATCCTCCGAAGACTGTCCGTCAGGCAGGATCGCTTTGATCTGCATTCGATAGTGCTCCAGCTCTTCCGTAAGCCGCCTCTTTTTCCGATCCAGCTCAGCTAGCTGCAGGAATTGATTGTCATCCTTGGCGCCCGCACGTGAAAGCAACTGCGCCTTTTGTTCCTGTAAAGGCTGTATCTGTTTTTCAAGTTCAGATCGCTGCTGCTCGATGTCATGCCGGCGAACTGACAGCTGCTCCTTCATATGCCTTAGCTTCTGCTGTGTCCCCAGTATGTATTCAGCCTCTTCGATCGTTGCCTCGGCGGATAAATCACCCGGCAGATTCAAGATCCGCTGCAGCTTGGAAATGGTTTTCTTATAGTGATGCTGCTGTTCTGACAGCTCTCGTTCTGCCCTTTCAAGCGCAAGCTCCAACTGCTCCCTTGCCTTCCATTCCTGGGTTGCCTGCAGCCAATCGACCAGCGGAATCTCTTTCAAGAAAGGAAATCGCTCCCTCCATACACCCGCTTTCTGCTGCAAACCTTCTCTTTGCTGCAGCTGATTCGACTGTTCCTGCAGCAATTCCATAAGCTGCATTTCCATTGGATGGCGCTGCTCCTCCAACTGCCGCCAGCGGATTCTTAAATCCTGCTGCTCTTCCAATTTCTCTTCTTCGTAAGAGGAGGAACCCGAAGATTTTCGGCCAAGATGCCAAAACAATGCGGCACCGCCCATCAGCAAAATGCTGCTGGAAACCAAGATCCAATTTACCGTTATGGTGCCGATACCACCCAAAAACAATGCCAAAACAAGCAAAAGACTGGCAGGAGATACAATCCCCCTCCGAAAATGATCAGTCGCATGCTGGTTATCCTTTTGGCCATGAAGCTCCCGGTATTCCTTTTCTGACAGCAAACGCTGCTGGATCCGTTCCTGAAGATGATCCATCTTTTCTATTTCCTGCCTTTTAGAAGCAATAGTCTGCTGGGTTCGTTCGCTATCTGCTTGTAGAATCATCATTTCTTCCTGCATTGGCCGCCATTCTTTGGCCGCTTCCGACAAATAAGCATCAAAAAAGAAATCTTCTGGATATGGATAGCTCAAACGAATGCCTGCCATTTGATTCCGCAGGTTGGCGGATTCATCCTTCAATTGCTGTATGCGTTTCTTGACGCTTTCCCAGTCGGTTCTGACTGTTTGTTCATACAGCTCTTTGTATGCATCATCATTCATCAATTGATTTTCAGTTGATTCCAACTCTTGTTGAAGGGCAGCAGATTCTTTTATATGGACGTGATATTGTGCCTCCAATGGCTGCAGCTGATGCTGGATTTCCTGCAGCTGCTCCAGTCCTTCGGCAGGAAAGACTGCCGAAGGTTCTATCTGCTGCAGTTGTTCCTCTGCAAAAGCCGCTTTCCTATGCCATGGAATAGCTTGCAATTTTTGCTTTTGGACACTGATTTTTCCCCGGAGCTGGACCTTGCTGGCTTGCAGGTCAGCAATCTTTTCCAGTATCTCCTGTAATTTTTCCTTATCCGGGAGATAAGCCGCCTCTTTTTGCTCCAGCTCCTGTACCAGACGCTCTTGTTCAGCAAAAGCATGCAGCATGGCATTTATTTTCGGCTTTCTTCCCTGGGGACGAAACAGCTGCTGTAAATCCTGCTGCAGCTGTTTCTCCAGCTTGGGCACTGCAGCTGCACCTGTTTGTCCTGCATTCAGCAGGACTTGACCGAGCTGCTCCTTATCTGTCATCTGCAAGGAAATGAGCTGTTCCGTATCCAGGACGAATACTTGACGATATACCGAAAGATCCATACCTCCAAGCCGTTCATTCAGCCATTGCTGATCCTTCTGCTCGCCTTCCGAATAGCATACAGCCTGCCCATTGTGCCGATCCTGGATCCGCTCCACCATGACCTCTCCATCAGGAAACCAAAGCGTAAGCCTTCCGCCGGCTGTACCGCCTGTCCTTGGTAAAAAAGACTCCAAATCACGTGTACGCATACCGAACAATATATAAATGATGAATGCTTTCAATGTCGATTTACCAGCTTCGTTTTCCCCTTGAATGATGATCGGCGACTTGCTTTGAAAATCGAAGGTATAATCATGCAGTTTACCAAAATCGTATATATGTCCACCAATGATATGCATGTTCATTCCACCTCCAATAAAGTCTGAAGCAGCAATTGTTTCGCCTCCTCCAGCATCTCCTGCAATTCACTTTCCGAATAGGACTGCTTGATTTTACGGAACTGACGATTTCTCAGCAGCTCCTCCAAGCTGTCCCTCATCTCATCCGGCTGAAAGGAAGTGCTGAGCAATGCAGCTGTAAAATCGCTGCGCTGCCGGAATTGCTCCTGCTTCACGTCAAGGGAGGCCTGGATATCATAACTTGCCAGGACGAGCTGGCTGCCGAGGTTCTGCTGCTGTTCATTCACGATGTCAAGCAGCTCTTCCAGTCTATCCTCCTGCTCCCAAGCCACCACCTGATGGGCCGGCCCTCGGAAGGTCACGTGCAGAACACCCGCCCCGAACGCTTTTTCCCATTTCAGGCATAGCTCCATCAAAGCCTTTTCCGCGTCATATAATGCCAAGCCTCCCTCCATGTCAAACACCACTTCCTCAAATCGCAGGTCCTGCAAAGGTACAAAAGTCATGGAGCAGGTGTGTCCCTCCAACTCCACCAAGTAGCAGCCCTTTTCCCCAGCCTCTTTGCGGTGCCTGCCCTGGATATTGCCTGGATAGGCAATCGGCGGCTGCTCAGATAATATCTCCCGCTTGTGAATATGCCCCAATGCCCAATAATCAAAGCCAGTGCGCTTCAATTCATCTATGCCGAAGGGTGCATAGACATCCGCAGCACTGCCTGTGGCAATGCTGCCATGGAGCATTCCAATCTGATATATTCCTGTGCCCCTTGCTTTATAATCCTGCGCCTTTCTTGATTTGATATGCCTGGTTGTATAACTGAATCCATGAATGGCAGCTGCCGGCTCTCCATTCTTTTCATATAGGAAAGTTTCCACTTTTTCAGTCTTGAAAATATGTACATTTTCCGGATAGATCATCATCGGCTGCTTTCCTGTAAAATCATGGTTGCCATACTGTATATACACTTCGATCCGATGCTTTTGCAGCTCCCTGCAAGCTTCCCGCAAAGCAACGAGCGCTTTTAAGGATTGTCTGTTGGAATCGAAAATATCCCCTGCAAGCAGGACGAAATCAACGCTATTATCGATGGCGCATTGTACCAGCCTTCTCAAGGATTCGAATGTGCTCTCCTGCAGACGTTTTTTCATCGCGGGATGTGCAGCAGTCAGCCCCTCCATTTGACTATCCAAATGCAGGTCGGCAGCATGGATGAATGTTAATTTTGGCTGCATAGAATAATCCTTTCATGTGCTTTTCTTTCTATAGTAGCACGCCATACTTACGAATGCACGTTCGGTTTCCGAACAAAAGAAAACCTCTTTGCCGATGGGCAAAGAGGCTGCTGCTTACTGCATGTCAGGCTGTCCGTAAAGCTCTTCCAGAGGCTTCGTGATGATGCGGCTGATATCGTTGATTGCGACATTCAAGCGCTGTTCCTGCTCCATTAATTTTGCAATCTGTTCGTTCTGCTGCACAACTTGCACGACGCTTTGTGCTTTTTGTACTTCTTCTTCGGTGATTTCCTGTCCCTGCATTTGTTTTTGCTGCAATTCCAGCTGGATGTTACGGAAGTTTTCGAACATCTGCTTGGAAGATGAATCGTTCATTACCGTATCATAAGCGGCTTTCAAGCCTTTGAATTCTTCACTTTCACGAATTGCTTTTTCTAAGTCATACGCATGATCGTACATATTAGCCATGGTACGTACCTCCTCATTTTTACTCAAGTTCCACTATAACAAACCGACAGGACGCTGTATAGTTCAAGCCATCAGATAAAGAGCGCAATGACTCCTTGAACGATTCCGATGAGGCCCCCCAACAGGAAACCAAGATAAGTGATCAGCTTGAATTCTTTATTGGAGATGGCCAGAACAAGCTCCTCGACTCGTTCCAGCGGAAAACCGGACACTTCTTTTTCGACCATCTTGGAGAGCTCCAATTGCTCCATGATCACAGGCACTTGATCAGCGAGGCGACGGAGAATACGCCGTACCAGTACTGTCAGCTTGTCCTCCACCACTTTATCCTCTGCATTTTCCATATACACATGAATCGGTGTATCGAGCAGCTCATCAAATGGTATCGACTTCCTTATCAGTTGATGGATTGCATCATCCACCATATCCACACCGATTGCTTCGGTCACTTCACCTACTTTTTTGCTCAACAGTTTATCCATTTCTCCGGCAAGCAGCTGATGCAGCCAGCGATAAGTACCTTCAGCACCGATTGATTCCATGATCACAGGCTGAATCTTGTCAACGGCACTGTTTGGATCCATGAAAGAAGACAGCATGCTGCCTAAAAAGCCCCTGCCTTGGAGAAAGTTCTGAACCAGCTCCTGTATCTTCCGCCGGCCATCATAGCTGTCAACATAAGCAAGCAGCATCTGCTGAATATGAGAAGCAGCCCGCCCGGCTGCCAGCTCTGTCTTTTCCTTCAATTCAATCGGCAATAAGCTACCAAGCTCTTTATCAGTCTGCTTTTCAAGCTGTCTGCTTAAGAAACCAGCTGTCTTCTCATGCAGATCGTTTATATCAACCGTTATATTTAAATCAGAAAGCAGCTGCCTTGGTGTACGATCAGAACGAATGAATCGAAGCACTTCCCGTTTCACCCATATATTCACCTTCATCCGGAAGCCTTCGTCAATCAACCTCGCCTGCATCCCTTGAGGGGTAAGCAAATGCTCTGTTACAGTCTTCCCAAGCGAACGAGCCAAATCATTCCTGCGTTTTGGGATCAATCCTGGTGTAAAGGGCAGCCGCCATCTTCCTATATAAATGGCGCGATGAGGCTTGAACAGCATCTTGATAGCCAAGTAATTCGTGGCTCCGCCAATCAGCGCCCCGATAATCGCCATGGATAAAATCAACCAAATATCTCCACTATTCATGTTTTATCGACCTTTCTGTTTACTTCGGTTTTAGTATAATACAAATAACACCAATCACAAAGAAACAGATTGTCCGGATAGGAGAATGTACATGCTTGAAGAACTGGAAAAACTAATTTCAGGTATCGTAAAAACAAACAGTTTTGATGGCCTTGATACAGATCGATACCATTGGTTCCGAATGGAGGATGGCGAAACCATCGGTCTGCCTGCTGAGAAGCTGAGTGAACGAGAGCTCGCTTTGCTTTATCATATCGGTTCACCCGTCACTTTACCGAACGAAAGCAATACGGATACAGCTTGGTATCAGCTGCTGCACGGGGAAGCAAAAGCAGATGGATTGATGCAAAGCCAGCTTTATGCGGACGGCTGCCGCTTCATTTTTTTCAGCATAGAAGGCCAAACGAAAGCAGCATCCTTCCGGGAGGCAATGGATAACTTGACCGATAATCCGCTTGCCTATATTTGGTTCACCAAACACACTGGCGTGATAATCGAAAGCCGCCAGAAAGAACCTATTTTTTATGAAGAAGCCGTCGACATGCTTATGTATGACTTATCAGCTTCCATCCGCCTATTCATCAGTCCTTGGCTGCCTTCCGTGGAGGAGGCAGCCAAGCAATATGAATGGCTCCTTGCCACATTCCAGCAATTGCCCTCCCATACCGCCAAACATGTACTATATTTTCAGGAAGCTGTTCCTCTATTGTTACATGCGCTGCTGCCAGACAATGATCGTGAAAATATCGCGCGGCACATTTTGCAAGGACTGGATGAGGATGACGAGCTGCTGCGGACAGTGCGTATGTATTTCGCCTGCAACCAGAACCTGACCTTGACCGCCAAGAAGCTTTACATACATCGCAATAGCTTGAATTACCGCTTGGATAAGCTGACAGAAAAAACCGGCCTCGACATCCGGAAATTCCAGGATGCCTTTGCCCTTTTCTGGGCGCTCCATAATCTTCCATAAAGAAAGAGGCACCTCGAATGGGTGCCTCTCTTGCCATCGATATGAAATTAGAATTGACCGCCGCTAAGCTGAGACTGAGCAGAAGCTACAAGACGTTTCGTGATCTCTCCACCAACAGAACCGTTAGCACGAGAAGTTTCGTTACCGCCTAGAGTCACTCCGAACTCTTGTGCGATTTCGTATTTCATTTGATCGATTGCTTGTTGTACGCCTGGTACTACCAATTGGTTTGAATTGTTGTTCGCCATGTTTGTTCACCTCCTATGCCTTTAGTTTGGGCAGGAAGGTGTTTTTTATCACGATTACTTATTGGAACTCCTGGTCAAACATGGCATTACTTCGGATAGGTCATCTCTTCCGGCTTGATATAGGAATCGAATTGTTCTTCCGTCAGCAATCCGCTTGCCACCGCAGCTTCTTTCAGGGTCGTATTCTCAGCGAATGCTTTCTTGGCAATCTTTGCTGCATTTTCATAACCGATATGCGGGTTCAAAGCTGTTACGAGCATCAAAGAATCCTGAAGGTTTTTTGCGATTTTTTCTCGATTCGGCTCCAGCCCGATCGCACAGCGGTCATTGAAGGATATCATACTATCCGCAAGCAGCTGGGCAGATTGAATGAAGTTGTATGCAATGACCGGTTTGAATACATTCAGCTCGAAGTTCCCTTGGCTGGCTGCAAAACCGATGGCTGCATCATTCCCCATCACCTGTACAGCTACCATTGTAACGGCTTCGCTTTGAGTAGGGTTCACTTTACCAGGCATGATGGAGCTTCCCGGTTCATTGGCAGGGATTTCGATTTCGCCGATGCCACAGCGCGGGCCGCTCGCCAGCCAGCGCACATCATTGGCTATTTTCATCATATCTGCTGCCAGACCCTTCAGTGCTCCATGCGCATACACGATTTCATCATGGCTTGTCAGAGCATGGAATTTATTTGCGGCCGATCGGAATTCCTTTCCTGTGGCAACGGACAATTCATGACAGACTTTTTCAGAGAAGTCAGGATGTGCATTCAAGCCTGTCCCGACTGCTGTTCCGCCAATTGCCAATTCCTGCACATACGGAAGGCTTGTCTTGATCATCTGCTCTGATTTTTCCAGCATGCGATGCCAGCCGCTTATTTCCTGTCCAAGCGTAAGCGGAGTTGCATCCTGGAGGTGCGTGCGCCCGATTTTCACGATGTCCTGATATGCTTCGGATTTCTCCTTCATTGTTGTTTTGAGCTTATTCAAGGCAGGCAGCACGGTATCTTCCAGCTGTGTCATAGCAGCTATATGTAAAGCTGTCGGGTAAGTATCGTTTGAGCTTTGGGATTTATTCACATCATCATTCGGATGCAGGCGCGCTTCTTTCCCTTGTTCCTCCAGCCACTTGTTTCCGACAAAAGCAATGACTTCATTCACATTCATATTGGATTGCGTGCCGCTGCCTGTCTGCCAGACCACCAGCGGAAAATGCTCATCCAGCTCCCCATTCATGATTCGATCGGCAGCAAAACCGATAGCGTCACTTTTATCTTTCTCAAGCAAACCCAAGTCATGGTTTGCCTTTGCAGCACTTTTTTTCAGCAAAGCGAAAGCGTATACAATTTCCTTCGGCATTCTTTCTGTACCAATCGGAAAATTCTCCTTGCTGCGCTGCGTTTGTGCTCCCCAAAACTTATCTGCAGGAACTTGGATTTCTCCGATTGTATCTTTTTCCATGCGAAATTCCATTTTACTTCCCCTCTCCTAGATCTTCATTTGATAAGGCACCTATATTGTAACAAATAATCAAGCTTTTTGCGGCTCTCATCTTCGGAAGGTTGGCTATGTTTTCATTTTTGAAAAAATTTAATAATTTGGCTACCTTTCCTGGATACAATATGTTAGAATCAAGGTGAGTTAATCATTATTCAATTTCTTGTGCAGCAATTGTAAGCACATTTGGACCAGTAAGTCTCTGGCATAGTATGCCGCTAATAATGTATGTGACCTCCCATCACATAAATTGGAGCCACCGCCCATTTGGACAGTGGCTCTTTTTCAGTTCTTAAGATCGGACTTCATTTGGAAATGCTCCTCCAATGTCGATCCTTCTTCATAGATTTGTTTTGCAAGATCCTTACCGACATAGCGGATATGCCATGGTTCATAGCTATAACCGGTAATGTCAGACTTTCCTTCCGGATAGCGGATGATGAATCCATATTCATGTGCATGCTCTGCCAGCCATTTCCCTTCATCCGTGTCGATGAATGTTTCTTCCAGAGCAAGCGCCATCTCCGCAGAAGTCAAATCGATGGCAAGTCCTGTCTGGTGCTCACTCCGCCCAGGCCTGGACGATACTTTATCCGTTTCTTCCTGCCCTTGAGTAGCAACGTTATTCTCGTATATTTCCTTTTGTCTTGCTTCCGATCTATAGCCGCTCGCTGCTACCAGCTCCATACCGTCTTTCTTGGAAGCGGCAAACAGCTCTTCCAATGCTTCGGCTGCCTCTTTGCGCAACTTCCGCTTTTCCAGATGCTCATCAAAATAAAACGGTACATCCGGTTCGACCAGATCCTTCGGTTCCCAGCCATCGGGGAACTTCCTTGTTTTATTCACGACAACCTCGATACTATCAGGATTATCGACTGTCACAGGGTTTTCGATGGTGCCCACTACATCATCAGCTTCCACCTGATGCTGGTCAGGCTTTGCATCAGCAGTCTGTTCCTTTTCGGTTCCTTCTTTTTCCTGATTCTGCTCTGCCTGCTGATTTTCTGTCTGTTTCTCAGCCGTCTTATTCTCATTCGTATCTTGCTCCTGGCTGGTTTGCTCGCTTTGACATCCTGCTGCGACTAATACAGCGCCAAGCACAGCAAACAGCATCAAACGCTTCATTTCTAAAATCTCCTCTTCGCACTTCTTATTTTTTGAAGCTATTATAGCATAGCTATCAAATTTTTTCGCACGTAAAAAGACCTGCCTTGTCCAATGACAGGGCAGATCCTGTAATTTTATTATATCATTCCAGAACATAAGGGCGATAAGCTTCACTCAATTCCCTGAATCGTTCCTCATCTTTATTATCGATGCATGCATTGATCTGGGCTTCCAGTCTATTCTTGTTCCAGGTAAAGTAAAATTCATCCAGCATAAGTCTTGTGGCCAGCTTCACTTCAAACGAAATCTCCCGCTTTGCTTTCACATAAGAACGCTTCCCCTTCGTTCTTTGCAGACGATAGACAACTTTATGCTTTTTCATGGAACGATTCCCCCTGGGTTCCTTTTTTCCATTATGCTGGATAAACATTAATTTTGCAACAATTTTCTGATTAGTTGATTAAATTAATGTAAATGCGGAACCGGATTGTGTCTTTGCTCCTCTGGAACGGGAGGTTTGATGAATTTTAATGTGAGCAAGGCTGCAATAAGGGCTGCGCCGGCAAATGTCACAATCAGCCAGATAAGATCCGCCTTCAGCAGAATAGCAACCGCCGGAGGACCAGCCGCCACACCTACATAACGCATGGCGCTCAGCAAGGACGTGATCGTGCCCCGCACATCCTTTTCCATATTGCTTGTGACCAATGAGTCCAGACATGGCAGTCCCGCTCCGATTCCCACACCCGCAACAAGGAAGACAGCCATCATGAAGACAATTCCTTTCGAGAAATAGAGTGCGATCGTTACGACGCCTGCACAGACCGCTCCTGTGAATGTGATCCATTTCATCAGTCTGCCATTGCTCTTGATCCATTTGCCCGTCAAATAAGAAGAAAGGCATAATGCCGCCAGCGGTATGGCCAAAACCGCTCCCTTGAGTATGCCATGCATACCATACTTTTCTTCCAGTACAGTGCTCAAATAAAAAAGGATGCCAAAGAGAAGGAACATAAGAATGGCACCGATAAGGAAAGTTGCTGACAGCCAGCCGCCATGTTCATGGAATGCCGCCTTCGTGTTTTTCATGAATGTTTTGAAATCATTGCCTTTCTCATCGTCTTTTGGCCTTTTGATAAGGAAGAGGACAAGCAAAAAGGAAATTGCACAAAAAACAGGGATTGCATAAAACGGCAGATACCAAAGGAAACCTGCCAGCAGCGCCCCAAGCACAGGGCTTAATACTTTTCCGAAGGTGTTGGCCGTTTCGACAATACCGAGTGTGGCACTGACATCTTCCTCTTTATCGAACATATCCCCGACAAGCGGAAGGACAACCGGCGCTGCCCCGGCTACCCCTACTCCTTGCAGGATCCTCCCTATCAAAATCCAAAGGTATGGACTTTCACTCCCGGTGGCAAAAATTCCAGCTATAAGTCCGCCTGCCCCGGCAATGACCAATGAAGGAAGAATGACAGCTTTGCGCCCGAAACGATCAGACAGAAAGCCGGCTATAGGAATGAATATGATGGCTACAATCGAATAGAATGTAATGATGAAGCTCGATTGGAGTTTGGTGATATCCAGTTCCTCCTCCATCAATGGAAGCACCGGCAGCAGCATGGAATTCCCAAGTGTCATGATCAAAGGGATCGATGCAAGCGACACAATTGACCAGCGCATATCCTTCGGCGATTTACCTGCCGATTTATTTTGTTCACCCATATGTCGTCTCCTGCCTTTCGCAAACTACTTTCATTTTCTGCAAGGCACGAGGTTTTTATCCAAATTAAAAAATCCCAGCTAAGTCTGGGATCAATTTGCCTGCGGCAGCAGGACCGAAGTATCTGCATAAGTCCAATAACAATTGCGCCAGCCTTGCTCCCTGGCCAGCTTCTCGAAATTTTCTGCCTCACTTCCGTAGAATCGGATGATCGCTTGCTCCGGCGTCTCGGCCTCGGGACTGATCACGATATCCAGTTCCTTATAAAAACGCATTCCTTCCAAGGTGCCTTCAATGATGATCTTTTCCTGGCTCATTTTTTTCAACCCCTTCGTATATTGATCAAGCAGAAGAATATAATGTACTATCTTGTACCCATTCTGGACAGGCTTTAACCATTCCTGCCCCAGGATGAGATCGGAGGAAATTTTACATATGAGCCAGTATGATAATTTGCGGGCTGGTGAGAAAGGAGCCTTGCTCAGTATAACAGCTTATTTGCTGTTATCCTTCATCAAACTGCTCGCCGCTTACATCGGGGATTCCGATGCGCTGTTTGCGGACGGGCTTAATAATACAACGGATGTCATAGCATCCGTCGCTGTACTGATAGGATTGCGTATATCGCGGAAGCCGCCCGACCTCGAGCATAAATACGGACATTTCCGGGCGGAGACAATCGCATCGCTTGTCGCTGCATTCATCATGATTTCTGTTGGACTTCATGTCCTGTTCGACACCTTCGAGCGATTGATGGAACCAGACTACGTCCAGCCTGATATGCTGACAGGCTGGACTGCCTTGGGAGCTGCTTTTGTCATGATGGCAGTCCACCGATACAACGCAGCCCTAGCTAAACGCATCAAAAGTTCAGCATTGATGGCTGCCGCTCAGGACAATCGTTCTGACGGATTGGTGAGTTTAGGTGCTTTCATCGGGATTTCGGGAGCCCAGTTCGGCTATTATTGGCTGGATCCGCTGGCTGGATTCATTGTCGGGATATTGATATGCAAAACGGCTTGGGATATTTTCTATGACGCAACGTATTCCCTAACGGATGGATATGATGTGGATAGATTATTAAAAATTCGTCAAAGCATCCTGCAGGATGAGGATGTACTCGAGGTCGTCGAAATCAAAGCCAGGCTCCACGGCAATCAATCCCTGGTCGATGTCATCATCCGGGTCGATGCCTCCCTCAATGTAAAAGAAAGTCACGCCATCACCGAAAGATTGGAAAAGCTGCTCATAAAAAAGCACGACATCTTCCATACCTTCATCCATATCGAACCATAAAAAAGCCTATACCGATATACGGTACAGGCTTCTCTTTATTCATCATCTTGATTTGTCAGGATGACAGGGCCATCCTTGGTGATGACGATTGTATGTTCATATTGAGCGGACAAAGAACCGTCAATCGTACGGGCCGTCCAATTGTTATCATCCATCTGGCTGCCCCACTCCCCGATATTGATCATCGGCTCGATGGTGATGACCATACCCTCTTTTAGGCGAGGTCCTTTGTTCGGCAAGCCAAAATGCGGGATATGCGGATCCTCATGGATTGTTGGACCGATTCCGTGTCCCGTGAAATCACGTACGACAGAGTAACCTTCTGCTTCCGCATATTGTTGGATTGCATGGCCGATATCGCCGATTCGGGCGCCTGGCTGTGCTTTTTCGATCCCTTTGTACAAAGATTCCTTGGTTACATCCAGCAAACGCTGGGCTGCTTCACTTATTTCACCCACTCCATACGTCCAGGCAGAATCAGCTAATCCGCCGTTCAAATTCACGACCATGTCGATAGTGACGATGTCCCCATTTTTCAGCGGTTCATTCCTTGGGAATCCGTGACAGATTTCATCATTGATGGATGCACAGGTTGCATAAGCATAACCATTGTAACCCTTTTGCTCTGCTGTTGCACCGTGCTTAGCCAAGTACTCCTCGACAAACTGGTCAATCTCCATTGTTGTGATACCCGGCTTGATCATGCCGCGGATCTCCTTATGGACATTTGCGAGCAGCTCACCAGCAGCCCGCATCATTTCTATTTCACGCGCACTTTTGCGATTGATCATTCGTTTCTCTTCCTTTCTGACGACAAAGCTTACTTATCCACTATAAAGTGTATCATATTATGCCAATCCGGTTAAATCGTTACGCTGATTATTCAATCCAATTGATCGTCGTCTTTCAGATTGGAGTGATTCGCTATCAAGAGGGCAATCACAAGCAATACGATTGCCGATGCATACAGAAGGATGGTGTGAGGATGTTCATGATCGATGATGATAAGCCGAATGATCGCCGTTATCCCAATATAGATAAAATAGCGAAGCGGAAAGTGATAGTCATGGGTAAAGTACTTGATGATCAAGCTGATAAATTCGAAATAAAGAAAATAAACGATGATGCCTTCAGCCAGATAAAAATAACTGACCTCTTCATTCTGGATCAGCAGGACATCAAAGATGAATACTGTTTTTTTCAATAGGAAAACAACGAGGATCATCGCGAGGATGGTAAGGGTAAAATTCAGTATCGTCTGGAGAAACACAGCTATGAATGCTGTCCTTCTCTGTAACTCACGCATATTCATCCCTCCCAGGCTTGTCTTAAATATATTGGGAGTAGGCGTATTATATGCAGTGAGGGTATTGGCTTTTTTTATATAAATCCCCCTTGAATATTTGGCAAATAACGACCAGAATGGAAGTAACATACAAGGAGGTTGTCCAGTGATACAAATCGACCATGTACATAAACAATATGGAAATAAAATTGCCGTGAACGACATCAGCCTGACAGTTCCAAGCGGAAAGATTTTTGCCTTCCTTGGTCCGAATGGAGCCGGCAAATCAACCACGATCAAAATGATTACCGGAATCCTGCCGGTTGAATCCGGATCGATCACCATCAATGGCAAAGATATTACGTCAGACACCATCGCCGCAAAAAAAGAATTCGGTTATGTTCCTGATAGCCCCGATCTTTTCCTGCGTCTCAATGGCCTTGATTATCTTCACTTCATTGGTGATATTTATGGCATTGCACCGGACATACGGACAGAAAGAATTGAGCGGTACGCAAAAATGTTCAGTATTTATGAGGCATTGGGGAATCAAATCAAGACATATTCGCATGGTATGCGGCAGAAGCTGTTCATAACCGGTATGCTTGTCCAGCAGCCTTCTGTCTGGATCCTTGATGAACCGATGACAGGATTGGATCCAAAATCCTCCTATCAGCTAAAGGAACTGATGCGTCAGCATGCAGCGAACGGACATACCGTCTTTTTCTCCTCACATGTCCTGGAGGTTGTGGAACAGCTTTGTGATGAGGTGGCCATCATCCGTAAAGGCGAGCTTCTGTTCCAGGGAACTCTACCGGAAATGCGGGAGAGATTCCAGTCTGATGATAGCTTGGAGCATATTTTCCTGGAGTTGACACAGGATGCATAAACCGATCATTGCACTTACTCGTATTCAGCTGAAAATGCAATATGCCAACGTATTCAGAAAGCCAAGCGTGGTGATCGGCCTGATAGTCGGGTTATTCGGGTTGCTCGTCATCGGTGTGACTTTCGGAGGATTCATGCTGCAGGTCATCGAAACGATGTATGCTTTGCTCGAACCATCGGGAAACACCGATGTCATACTGGGAGCACTATTCCTCATGAATTTTTTCATTGTGTTTATCCTATCTCTGATACTGATCATGAACACATTCTATTTCACGGAAGATATCACTTCCTTCCTTCATTTTCCGGTGCACTCGTATCAGCTTCTGATCGCGAAATCCTTGAATCCGCTCCTTTATGTATATTTGATTTCTGCTGCTTCCTACTTGCCTGTCAGCATTTATTATGGATTGCTTTCCAGTGCGGATTTCATGTACTTTTTCTATGCCATACTGCTGTTTTTGCTGATCCCGCTCATTCCTTACGCGCTGGCAGCGGCAGTTGTCATGTTCGCGATGCAGTTTATCAACAAAGGTACGAATAAGGACCGCAGTAAAATAATCGGCGGAATCATCGGCTTTGCTCTGCTCATCTTACTGAACGTAGTTTTGCGTTTACAGACTGACCCGGATAAAATTGCCCAGATGATTGCAGCCAGCTCAGAAAAAGGCGGCTTGCTTCAAGTGGCGACGCAATACTATCCACCTGCCACGCTGATGACGAACTTACTGACTTCATCTGACTCCTTGCAACGCTTGCTTTTCTTTGTCACTGTATTATTATCGGCATTTCTAGCGGCTGTGCTTTTCTATGCGGCTGCCCAAAAATTCTACCTGAAGGGAGCATTGGGGCTGAACACAGGCTCCGGCAAGGTATTCAGCGGTAAAGGGATATCCAGAAAGCAGCGATCGATCATCCATGCGTATCGCACAAAAGAAATCCAGACCATATTCCGGACGCCTACTTTCTTTTTGCAATGTGTGGCCGGGGCACTTCTCATGCCAGCACTGCTGCTTGTGATTTTCTTCATGGGGGATTTCAGCAATGCTGCCGCTTTGGTGCAGGATATGGATGGCAGTATGCTATTTGTCATCATTTTAGCTGCAAATATATTTTCGATCGGCCTCAATCCAATCAGTATCGTCAGCTTTTCAAAAGACGGTCAAAGCTGGGAAGCCCATCTATTCCTGCCATTAAGCATGAAGCAGATCGTCTTGGCCAAATTACAGGCTGCATTCCTGATTAATCTGCTGCCGATCGCTGTGCTGTTCGTGATAGCGATCCCCGTCCTGCAGTTGAATATTGGAGAAGCATTGCTTTGGGCATTCCTTGCGCTGCTTATCAATGCTGCCGTGACTATCATCGGTATGCTGAGTGATCTGCTGTATCCAAAGCTTGGCTGGACAGAGGAAACGGAGCTGTTCCAAAACAGATTGGCAAGCCTGGTTGCCCTCGTTCTCTCTGTAGGCTCCATGGGTTTTCTGATTGCTCTTTTATTTGTTCTTCAAACGCAGATGCTGATCTCCCTGCTGTTCACGATGTTATACATCGGAGGGCTTATCGCTCTCTTGCTCTACATTGTCAGCCGATTACTGAAATCAGCCGACCGTACAACGCTGACCAGATGAAAAGAAGCTTTGCACGGAATTTGTGCAAAGCTTCTTCGTTTATGAATTAATAGTGATAGCCATGCCCATAGCCGTAGCCATGATCGCCACCTACATAAGATGAACCGACAATGATCAAAAGGATGAACAATACAACCAAAAATGCGAAGCCGAAGCCGCCTTCATTTCCTTTAGACATTTTGTTTCCCCCTTTTCCTACAGGATACTGCAGTGTATGTGCAGAACCCAAAAAGGAAAGGGCAAATACCTACTCCGGCTCAAACATAATCCTTCACTGCATATCTTTTACCATTTTCGATTTTTTCCCCAGTGAGGATGTCCGCGAGCACGCCTGCCACAAACATCGGATTTCTTAATGATTTATTTGTCACATAATCCCGGAACTTCTGGACATCCTGGAATTGCTCCGGTTCGCTGGAACGAATATCTGCTTGCATGTCCGTATCCATGATGCCGGGATTATAAGCAATGGCAATATTACCGGTACCAGCTTCTGCTTCCTCGAGGGCCACTGTTTCCGTATAGCGATTAAGGCCGGCTTTCGATGTACTGTAAGCACTCCAGCCGTGCACGGAACGTTCCGCTGCACCTGAAGTGACATTGACGATCACAAGTGGCACTTCGTATTTTTTGGCATACTTGAGAAAAATCGAACAAGCAAGGATCGGGGATGTCAAGTTGATGGCCATATGCGTTTCCAATTCCTCCAAGCCATAAGCATCAGCGGTCGCAATCGGACCGACTACCCCTGCATTGTTGATCAAATAGACCGTATCATCAGCTTTTGGAAAAATATCCGCTGCCATCTCCTCGAAAAGCTTCGCACTGGCAGATGTGTCCTGCAAGTCACCAAATCGATACGTATAACTTGCATCCCCTCCCCCTTCATAGGAAGCAAGGGCTTCGTTATTTCCCCTCGCCACACCGATCACTTGCATCCCTTTATCCATTAATCGTTTCGCGATCGCCTCCCCCAAACCTCGGGAAGCACCAGTCACTACTGCTGTTTTCATTTTTTCTCCTCCAATTCCTGTAAAATCGCTGGTATCCCTGCATAGATTCCGACTATCTCCTTCATCGGCATACGTACAAGTCCGCTGGAAGACGGTGCAACAAATTCGACTACCCCTTGTGTTACGGGAGCTGCCTGGACGCCCCAGCCCGCTTGTTTCACCTTGCTGTATTGCTGGTAGACACCTTTGCCGACAAAGCATGCCACCTTCGGGCGAAAATATTCCAATTTATCACGGAGCAGCCGCGCCCCTTCTATGTATTCCTCCTTGGTGATATCCGCTGCTGCCTTGGTAGGCCTGGCTACGATATTGGTGAACCCGATGCCTCTTTGCAGCAGATCTCGATCCTCGAAAGCTTCAAATTTCCGTTCGGTTATACCCGCCTGATACAATATATTCCAAAAACGATTGTTGCGATTTGCATAATGATGACCGGTTTCAGCTGAACGAACACTTGGATTGAAGCCGACGAACAATAGCCGCAGTCCTTTGTCAATATGATCCGGTATCGGTTCAAGATTCATTTCTGCACCTCCGCTCTGCTACCATTGTAGCCTGCCCTTTCCAAAGACGCAAAAAAAGCACAGTGAGATGTGCTTTTCTCAATCATTTATATAGATTGCCTGGCTGCCAAGCTGTTCCCAAGCTTTTTCGAAATTTTCCCGATCCACTTCCTGGTTCTTCTGTCCATATGGATTATTGAGGAATACCGTATCATCTGTATAGCCGGTAACCGCGACACTATGGACACTATAAGTTACATCGACTTGTCCATTAGGCGTATCCCACGATTCCATATCACCCGTAGGAGTGAAGCTGGAAGTTGTAATGATCCACACCGGCTTGCCATCATCCAAGGGATTGTAGATAGCTTCTTCGACAGATTTTCCAGTCACATCGACTGCCTTATCCCCTGCAACCTCTTTGGCAACATCCATGACAGGCTCATGATAAACACCAAGTCCAGGTCCATTCTGCATATCCCCGACAAAGCCCTCATTTGGATCACCGTGCTGCCCGTTGTCATAATTCAGCGGTACATATGCAATCATATCTGCCAAATCGTTCTTCGTCACATCATAACCTGCATACTGCAGAATCATTGCCAAGCTGGTGACTTCACAGCCATTATAAAGCCTTGGGGCGTCCATCTGATTGAGAAGCGGCACATCCAAAGGACCATCCTCTACCGCGGATATTTCAGGCACCCCCTCTTTATCGGAAATCTCTTCCTTCCTCATTGATATGTCTGATTCCGCCCGTAAATCATCGGAACGATTCTGGTAGGTCAAAATCGCCAAAACAAGAGATACAGCCGCTAAACATGCCAAGATGACAACATACCTATTTTTCATATATTTTTCTCTCCTGTTGGATAGCTAGTTGAATGTACGATACTAATTATAAAGTAGCCTAGCTTCCAATAACAATATACATCAATTTTTTAATAAAAATCAGGACTATCGCCATACTAATCAGGAGGTGATTGGTAATGAGCAGAAAAAAAAGCCGTAATGAAAAAGCGGCTGTAAGCGTAAACAGACAAGGATTGACAGAGGATGCCGCCAACCAGGAGCCGAAAAGCCAGCTGGAACAGCGTGCCAAGAAAAAGAATACCAAGATATGAAAATAAGCACAGCCCCTCATTCGGGACTGTGCTTTTATTTTTTCTTTGCAACGACGAACCAAAGCTGTGCATCCTGTTCCGCACCGGCTTCGAAATCCACTCGCTGTTTGTGAAGTGTCATCTCGACAACCTGGTACTTCTCCTCAAGCAGCGCATATAATTCTTCTTCTTGGAAGAAATGCGCAATCCGGTCTTGCACGAGGAATGTATCCTTTTCTATTTCGACTCCTGCACCATACAGTTTCTCATCCCTTGCTGAAAGACAAGAGAAAATCAACAATCCATCCTTGCGCAGCAAGGAAGTGAAGTGATGAAGTAAGTGTTCTCTTTCTTCTTCCGTATACATATGAAGTATATTCGATAGATAAATGCCGTCGAATCTTTCCGTCGATGGATAAGGCAAATTCAAATAATCCCCGACAAAATGATTCACATTGGACAAACCGGCAGCCTTCGCATAGCTGCTTGCCCTCTCTATTGCTACTTCCGAAATATCACAAGCCGTCACTTCGAAGGAATATTCCCCGAAGAAGTTGCTGTTCCTCCCATATCCGCAGCCTGGTACAAACAGCTGTTTTGCCTGATACGCTGCAAAATATGGATAAGCCATCACAGCTGATGGTGTTGCTTCCGTTCCCCAAATGTCCCCTGCTTCAAAACGACTATTCCAATAAGTTTGTAACGTCATACTCACAGTGCCATTTCCCCCAGCATAGAGTGTTATACATAGTTTAGGTAAATTTATTTACAAAGAATTTACTAAGCATAGTGTAACATGTTTGGACAAGGATGAAAGGGGTATTTATAAAAAAGATTGTAAAGAAATAATTACTACAAATTGTTCAGTCCTTCACTTGGTCCCACTCTTCCCGAAGCAGTCCCATTCGGATCGAATCATAGTACTTCCCATCAAAATATCTGCATTTCCTCATCCGCGCCTCCATCGTCATCCCCAGCTTCTCTCCGAGACGGATCATCCGATCGTTCCCGGACCAAGTCGTATAGCCCACCCGCACCAGCGGCATGCTGTCGAACAGATGGGTGATCCAATGCTTGAGTGCCGCCGTCCCATATCCACCGTTCCAATAGGCGGGATCATAAATTACGATACCCATCTCAAGCCATCTGGAAGGCTCATGCTCCCAGTAATAACTGACTGTACCAATAATGATTCCATCTGCTTCTATCACCCATTTTTCGGGTGAATCATCTCCGTATCGATAGCTTGCCAAGAATTCCTCCTGACTCAGATGCACCAAAGGAAAATATGGTGCGTCCCATTTCTTCCATTCCGGGTCCCTTTCCCCGTATTTCAATTTCCATAGAATGGGGCCATCCTCTTTTCTCGGCGGCCTGATTCTGACATTGTTCATAACACATCCCCCTCCATTTTCACCTGCGCCCATTGCTGGTGCCAATCCTTCTGCCTGACTCTTTTCAAAAAGATAGAATGGTAGCTTGTCCCTGCTGCATACAAGGGGGTCGGCACAACACGGCAAGCGAGCAAATCAGCCACTCCATATGGAGCAAACAAATATAGTTTGTCTTGTTTCAGGCTGACTCCAATGCTTGTAGCTGTTTCCGGATAACAGGCGATTGCATGCGCCGTATTCCGGAAGGCTGGCATTCCATTGATTTCATGCATCCTTGCCTGGTTTTTGACTGACCATGGTACAGAAGGCATCATGTGCCTGAGCTCGTTTTCGTATCTTTTTTCTGTCGCTTCATCTATATCTGATGCATCAAAATAAACGACATCCACATCCGCAAGCGGCGTCCGAATTGCATTTCCATGCTGCACATCCCAGACCTTTGACCTTACAAAACCAGCACTGATGCAATGATCCGGAAGAAGCAGTGTTGCTGCAGCTTCAAGCACTTCCATCATCCATGCATCCTGTTTGATTGCATCCACTATATCTTCTTCTGTTTTGAGCATAGCCCGACTTCCTTACTGAACCGAATTTCCTTCTCCCATTTTGGGTTCATAGCGATACTCCTCCAAATCGACACGACCGTCCAAGATTTCCAAACCTTCCTCATAAAGCCTCTCCTGCTGTTCATTCCTTGTCTCATCATCTCTTATCTTCAATCTGCCGTCTGCACTTATGACACGATGCCATGGCAGGTCATATTTTTTGCTCATGCTATGCAGTATCCTGGATACTTGCCTGGCAGCTCGCGCTTTTCCTGCAGCTTTACCGATTTGGCCATAGGTCATGACTTTTCCTTCTGGTATTGATTTTATGATGCGTATCACTTCCTCCGTAAAGTGCTCCAACGCTTCTCCTCCTTTTTCAGAAGTATCTGTGAACCAGTATAGCAAACTTCCTGACGCTGGGATAATCGCCCAGAAATATGATAAACTTTAGCTGTGTAGTCTGGTGATACTTCTTTGTTTAACATCATGCTGGACGGGCTATGTAGTAAACGAGAGGAGAATGTGTGATGAAGCATATTGTATTTTTCGACGCAAGCTGCCCCCTTTGTTCCACTGCAAAGCAAGTGATCCAAAAACTGGATTGGCTGGATAACGTAAAATGGATCCCGGTACAGAATATCGAGAACTACGAGCGCTTCCGTTTCCTTGCCAAAGGAGATGTGTATGACCGTATCCATATGATGTCTTTCAAAGGTGATATTTACAAAGGTCATGAAACTGTCAAAAAGATATTGACCCTGCTTCCCCTAACGGCTGTCTTGGGCTGGATCTTGCATCTGCCATTTCTTGATCCGTACTTGGAAGCCCTCTACAAATGGGTATCGGACAACAGACATGAATGGTTCGGCACAAAAGAATTGAAGGCAATATAAAAAACGGGCATTTGCCCGTTTTTTAAAGATATTTTTTCAATACACGCTTTCCTTCATAGCTGAACAGGACGTTTTTGCCCTCGATGACCGTTTCCAGATGGACGAATCTCCCCCAGAGCTGATAAAAGTAAGGCAGCGTCCGCTCCAGATATGTCAAATCCAGCTCGACCCCTTCATAATGATGCTTCAGGTATAACTCGCCATTGGACATATAGTCGCCGTCTGTGACAGTCAGATAAGGGAATCCTCCATTGACCCGCATCGTGATCAGCTGATCGCGGACCTCTTCCCAGTCCTTATCGGTGATTTTATATTCATTGCCTTGTTTCTGGAACAGATACATATCTTCCCGATGCACGAGATCCTTTGTCAGGTAATTACGCAAGAATGAAATATCGGACTCGATTTCCCGCACTTCGAACATTTTTTCCCTGCCGGAGCCCGGCTTCACACCATACCGCTTCATTTCTTCTGTCGGATTATCAAACCGCTCCTCGATGTCTTCAAAGATTTTGATGCCGAGATAATACGGGTTGATCTGGGTCGGGGAAGGCTGGACGACACCTGCGTTAAGCTTGGCATATTCGATTGCTTCATCACTTGTCAGATCCAGCTCGCGAAGAATACGAGCATGCCAATAGGAAGCCCATCCCTCATTCATGATCTTCGTCTCCAGCTGCGGCCAAAAATACAGCATTTCCTCCCGCATCATTGTCAGGATATCCCGCTGCCAATCTTCCAAGGTCCGGCTGTACTCTTCGATGAACAAGAGGATATCTTTTTCGGGCCGCGGCGGGAATGCTTTCTTTTTTCGTTCCTTCTTCTCTTTTGATCTATCCCGATCCACAAACCATAAATCATCATACTCAGTTGTCTTTTCCGTACTCTCTTCTGTCTCTTCCTCGTCAATTTCCCATCCAAGCTTCGGCCTCAATAGCGACGGATCGATATGCTCCTGTATTGCCAGGACGGCATCAAGGAAGTCTTCCACTTCTTTCTGCCCGAATTGCTTTTCATAAGCGGCAATTCGTTCGGCTGTAGCCGCCATGCTATCGACCATATTCCGATTCGTATTTTGGAACCGGACATTGTTTTTAAAGAAATCACAATGAGCAAGCACGTGGGCAACGATCAATTTGTTTTGAACAAGGCTGTTCGAGTTCAGTAAAAAGGCATAGCAAGGGTTGGAATTGATCACCAGCTCGTAAATCTTACTCAAGCCAAGATCATATTGCAGCTTCATCTTATGAAATTGCTTCCCGAAGCTCCAATGCGTGAACCTTGTCGGCATACCATAAGCACCGAATGTATAAATGATGTCAGCAGGACAGATTTCGTAGCGCATCGGGTAGAAATCCAGACCAAAGCCTTTGGCAATTTCCGTTATTTCCCCAATAGCCCTTTCCAATGCGATATGTTCGGATTGCAGCACGGGCTTTCTCCCCTTTGTACGTAATAGTACTCATACATATGCCAGCAATACGGAAAAAAGACTCTTCATCCGCCCCTTTTTGCAGCAGAAGCTGTACTGTCTGAGTCTTTAATTCATGCATTTCAAGCCGGCTCTGAAAATCGTCTTTACGTACGGAATGCTTTGTAATGAAATGGATCCATCCATCTGCCCAACCGGTCTTTTCGGAATCGTCCATCCCAATCCGCTTCCTTGATAATGCTTATTCCTTGAGTCCTCCATCGTATGCATCCGTTCAAACACCCGATCCTGCTGGGATTCACTTGTGCCTTTGCCCTTATCACAGACTTCTATAAAAGCTGTATCATCTTCCCTGCTCAACCTCAGGCCAATCAGTTTCCCATCAGCTCCATAGGAAATTGCGTTTGATACAAGGTTATGCAAAACCCTGATGATCGCTCTTTCATTCCTCATTACATGGATCCGATGCTCCGGAATATCAATTTTCATTGCTGTCTGCAACCGTAATCCCGTCCTGGAATATAGGCATTTTCTTTTCTCTTACTTCCTTAGGTTGGTTATTATGAATCCAGCTGGGCGCCCTGCCACCGCTCCTCTTCAGGCATAAAAAAATCCAGTCCGCGGAAAAGGATTCCCCCTTTTTCCGCAGACCGGATTCATTCAAAAAGCTTATTCACTTACTTTCTGATAATAATACACAAGTGTTTCCATCCCTTTATCAAAGCTTTCCAATGGGAAGCTCTCATTCGGGGAATGGAGTCGATCTTCCGGTGTACCGAAGCCAAGTAATACTACCGGCATTTCATATACGGTATCAATCCACTCAACAACTGGAATAGATCCGCCCATACGGACGAAGACGGTTTCCTTGCCGAATGCCTGGGTCAGGCTCTGGGCTGCTTTTTGGATCAGCGGATGATTCGGATCGACTTTATATGCCTTCGCTTTGAACGGCTCCGGCCTTACCTCGACCCGCACGCCAGCAGGCGCATGCTTCTTGATATGAGCCGTGATTTTTTCCACGATATCAACCGGATCCTGACCAGGTACCAGGCGGCTGGTGATTTTCGCGGTTGCTTCAGCCGGGATGATCGTTTTCGTACCCTCTCCTTGATAACCGCCATACATGCCGTTGATCTCCAGCGTCGGGCGGGCCATCGTATGCTCTTTGGCGGTGTATCCTTTCTCGGATACTGCTTCTGGTACACCGACAGTCTGGGCAAAGTCCTCCCCTGGTGCTTGTGCCATCAGATTACGCTCTTCTTCCGGCAGTTCCTCCACGCCATCATAGAAGCCTTCCACTTGGACGACTTCTTCTTCATCCTTCAAGGAACTCAGGATATGAGCCATGGCCTGCAGGGGATTGCGGACGGCACCGCCATACATACCGGAATGCAAGTCACGATCTGGCCCGTAAACGGAGAATTCAAGTGCAGCTGCACCTTTCAAGCCATAGAGCATGGTTGGCTGCCCTGCGTCAACCATCCCTGAATCACTGATGATGGCAAAATCCGCTTGGAATTGTTCGGTCTGCTCATGCAATACCGCATGCAAATTCGTGCTTCCGATTTCTTCTTCGCCCTCGATGCATACTTTCACATTGATCGGCAAGGCTCCTTCTGTTTTCATGAACGCTTCGAAAACGGCCAGATGCATGAATACCTGTCCCTTGTCATCACTCACGCCGCGAGCATAAATGCGGCCATTCCTTTCCGTCGGTTCGAATGGTTCGCTATCCCAAAGCGGAAGCGGATCTGCAGGCTGTACATCATAATGGCCATAGAAAAGTGCAGTCGGTTTATCGGGCCCAGCCCCCAGCCATTCACCTGTTACGATGGGGTGGCGTTCTGTCTCCTGGATGGTTACCTTATCAAAACCGATTTCCTTCAAATAATCAGCCGTGAAGACAGCTGTCCTTGCAACATCTTCTTTATATGTACTGTCTGTGCTGATACTGGGGATACGCAGATATGCATATAGCTTCTCCAGCAATTTCTCCCGATTTTCCTGTAAATAAGCGACAACTTGATTCGTCATAAGCGCCATCCTTTCTTTTCTTACTAGTGTAGCACAAATCGACTGTTTCTTGTTTAGCTTGTACTTGCTGGTGGAAACTAAAAAGGAAATACCAAGCTATGTCAGGAGGAGAATGATGGGCAATGTGTTGATTGTCGCCACAAACCATGACAGCCTGAAACAGACACCCCGTACAACAGGACTTTGGTTCAGCGAGCTGACGAATTTTTATGATAAGCTGAAGCATCGTCATATCATGACGGTCATCAGTCCAAAAGGTGGGGAAATCCCGCTGGATCACCGCAGCCTCATAGGTTTGTTCAAAAGCCACAAGCTGCGCAAGTATTACCGGGCTCCCGGTTTCAGGAGATTGCTGGAGCACAGCCTCTCGCCGGGCGAAGTGAATGCATCTGATTATGACGCCATTTACTTCACCGGAGGTCACGGTACGATGTGGGATTTTCCTGAAAATAAAGAGCTGCAGCAGCTTACGGGAGCTATTTATGAAAACGGCGGAATTGTCGCAGCCGTCTGCCATGGCCCGGCAGCCTTGCTCCATGTCAAGCTTTCCGATGGTTCTTATCTGCTGCAGGATAAAACCGTGACTGGTTATTCCGACCGGGAAGAAGCAATCAGTCTGAACAAGCATGAAATTCCCTATTCCCTGGAGGAAAACCTGAAAATACGCGCCCTTACTTATCGTAAAGACGCCATTCCATTCAAAGGGCATGTGGAAGCAGACGACCGGGTGATCACCGGACAAAATCCTGCCAGCGTCAAAGGTGTTGCCAAAGCAGTCATCAACCGTCTGGAACAAAAGGAATTTGCTGAGCATCCCCGTTCCTTCCGGGCAGTTCTCAGGATTCCGGAAGAAGAACAAATACTAAGAAGAAAGCCAGCCCCATGATCGGGACTGGCTTTCTTCAATCTTCCATCGCTTGCTTCAAATCTTCAATCAAATCTTCACTATCTTCGATTCCGACACTGATTCGGATCAAACCATCCGTAATTCCGAGTTCAGCCCTGCGCTCCTGCGGTATGGATGCATGTGTCATCTTGGCAGGAAGGGAAATGAGACTCTCAACGGCACCAAGGCTTTCCGCCAAAACGAAGTATTTCGTCTTACGAAGCACTTGATCCGCCTTTTGCGCACTGCCGACATCAAAGGAGATCATACCGCCAAAGCCCTCGGCTTGACTGGCAGCAATATCGTGGCCTTTATGCTCGGGCAGCCCTGGATAATAGATTGTGCTCACTCCCGGATGTGCTTTCAAGAATTCGATCAGCTTGGCACTATTCTTTTCGATTGCTTCCATGCGGATACCAAGTGTCTTGATTCCGCGAAGAAGCAGCCAGCTGTCCTGCGGTCCGAGTACGGCACCAGCTGAATTTTGAATGAAGTGCAGCTCTTCGGCCAGTTTGTCATCATTGACGACAACAAGTCCCGATACGACGTCGCTATGCCCACCGATATATTTCGTCGCACTATGAAGGACGATATCTGCACCAAGATCGATCGGATTTTGCCAATAAGGCGTTGCAAAGGTATTATCGACAATCAGCAGCAAGTCATGCTTTTTCGCAATCTCTGCCATCTTTTTGATATCCGTGATTTTCAATAATGGATTGGTCGGTGTCTCGACATAGATGGCTTTCGTCTCTGGGGTTATCGCTTGTTCAACAGCTTCCGGTGAGCTTGTGTCAACAAACGTGTGACCCAGCTGATAGCGAGTGAGCACTTTTGTTGCCAGACGGTAGCTGCCTCCGTACACATCATCCGTCATGACAATATGACTGCCTGATTCAAACAGCATCATCACAGAAGTTATTGCTGCCATACCGGAACTGAAAGCAAAACCGGCTTTCCCGTTTTCCAAAGCAGCAATGGTTTCTTCCAGCGCATGACGGGTCGGGTTGCCTGTACGGGAATATTCATAGCCTGTATGTTCACCAGGTCCGGGTTGTTTATATGTGCTTACTTGGTAGATAGGAACACTTACCGCCCCCGTCTTCTCATCCGATGTAATTCCGCCGTGAATCATTTTCGTCTTTCTTCTCATCCTAATCCTCCTTGATATATCCGCTGGCTGAGGTATCGTTCGCTGCTGTCGGGGAAGATCGTCACAATCGTCGTCCCGGGCTTCGCATTTTCTGCTTCTTTAAGCGCTGCACAAAAAGCAGATCCCGAAGAACTCCCGACAAGCAGCCCTTCTTTGGCAGCCAGTTCCTTTACATAATGAAATGCATCGTCATCCGTGATCGTATGGATTGCGTCAAAATAAGCAGTATCCATATAATCAGGCAAAAACTCCATGCCTATCCCTTCCGTACGGTGCGATCCAGGTTCGCCTCCGTTCAGGATGGAGCCCTCCGGCTCGACGATCACCGTTTTCACATCAGGCTTTTGATCCTTCAGGTAACGTGCGGTTCCCATGAACGTTCCGCCTGTCCCGCCTCCGGCAACGAAAATATCGACATCCCCCTCAAGGTCGCGCCATATTTCCGGACCGAGTGTTTTATAATAAGTTTCTGGATTCGCCGGGTTGGCAAATTGCTGCGGGCAATAGCTGCCAGGAATTTCATCCAGCAGCTCTTTGGCCTTTTTGATTGCACCAGTCATCCCATCAGATGTCGGTGTATTGATCACTTTCGCTCCAAGCGCCCTCATCAGCTCTTGTTTTTCCTGGCTGAATTTCTCCGGAACACAAAAGATGACGGAAACATTCCTCTTCAAGGCTGCCAGCGCAATCCCAATACCGGTATTGCCTGCGGTCGGCTCGATGATCGTCCCATTTTCCTTGAGCTTACCTGAACGGAATGCATCATCGATCAAATTGACTCCCAGCCGATCCTTCACACTGCCTCCAGGATTATAAAACTCAAGCTTCGCAAATAAACGAACTCCCTCCGGCAGAGAAAAGTTCGTTATTTGCACAATCGGTGTATTCCCTATCAGTTCATGTACTGCATTATAAACAGCCATTTTCTCCCTCTATTCAGCGAAAACTTGACGCCATTCATCTTTTTTGGAAAGCATTTCCTTGGCAATCTCCTGTGCACCCTCAAGACTGTGGTTAGCTGCCCAGCCGCATTGCACCTCGTTGCATGCCGGTACTTCCTTCGCATCCAGCACATCTTGCAATGTCTTTTCCAAAGCCTCGAGAATCTCATCATAGCTGTCATTATTCAAGATGGATACATAAAATCCCGTCTGACATCCCATCGGACCGATATCAAGGATATTATCGATATGGTTGCGGATATTCTCAGCCATCAAATGCTCCAGGGAATGAAGTCCGGGCATTTCCATATGCTCTTTGTTCGGCTGCTTGAAACGGATATCATATTTGTACACTTTATCGCCATGTATGCCATCTGTGATACCGACTAACCGGACATACGGCGCAGCTACTTTCGTATGATCAAGATTAAAGCTTTCTACATTCATTTTCTTTGTCATGTTTGTTTCTCCCCTTATGCTTTTTCTGCCGTGATCAAGTAGACGAAGCGGTTCATTTGCTTAAATGTAACATGAAATCCTTGTGTTTGGAAAATGTTTCGAAGGACTTCCATCGTCGTATAATATTCGGTTGTCAAGTCGCGGACAAGCCTGTCATAGCCTTTATCCTTCTCTTCCTGGATCAGTCTGCTGCGTCCCTCTGCACTGGAGAAAACTGTATCGGCAAAGATGATTTTCCCTCCATCGGATAAAAGCTTTGCATAGGCGGAGACCGCCTGCTCCTTCTCCTCGTCCGTCAGATGATGGAAAGCCCATGTACTGACGATGGTATCAATCTCATGACCTGGATCCGGGAACGAGAGAAAATCGCCATCCACCAGCTTCAGCTGCGGGAATTTCCGGGATGCATGCTCTCGCATCTCCTTGGACGGTTCGATACCCGTTACATCCAGTCCTTTGGCTAACAGTTTCTCGGAGAGATTACCTGTTCCGACACCGAATTCCAATGTATATCCTTCTGCAGCATCGGCAACCGTCTGCAGGATTTCATTATATTTATCAAATACTTCTTTATATTGCGGATCCTGACCAGTAACCGTATCATCATACGTCTCTGCCCATTCATCGAACATATCGATAAATTCGCGGCCCATATCATCACCTCATGTATAATCCCATCAATATCCTAGTAAACGAATAAGAATTATGGAGTTTATGAATGAAGAATACCATAGTACCCTAGTTTATTCAATGAAAATATCCGATGTCAGTTATATTTTCCTTCATTCATGAATAAGCGGCAGCAGAACTATAAAAATAGTGGAAATGTTATAAATTCATACTATATAATAGGATGGAGAGAGGAGTGTTCGCCATGATCGATCTGCGTAGCGATACGGTCACCAAGCCATCTGAAGCGATGCGAAGGGCTGCTTTTGAAGCAGAAGTCGGAGATGATGTCTATGGAGAGGACCCAGCTGTAAATGAGTTAGAGGAAACGGTTGCCGATTTACTTGGAAAGGAAGCCGCATTATTCGTGCCAAGCGGTACTCAGGGGAATCAAATCGCAGTACTTTCTCATTGCAGCCCCGGTAATGAAATCATCTTGGAGGAAGAATCGCATATCTTCCTTTATGAAGGGGCTGCTACGTCCATTTTTGCTGGCGTGCAGACTCGCACATTGAAGGGAGAACGCGGTGCGATTTGTCCAGAGGATCTGGCCGCTGCCATCCGCAAAGACGATATCCATTTTCCCGAAACAGGCTTGATTTGCCTGGAGAATACGCATAACAAGGCTGGCGGAGCGGTCATCCCGATTGAGAACATGATGGTGATAGCCCAAATAGCCCGTGAACATCGGATTCCGATTCATATGGATGGTGCGCGATTATTCAATGCCTCCGTTGCTACCGGTATCAGTGTAGCGAAATACGCCCAATTGACGGATACCGTCCAGATTTGTCTTTCCAAAGGCTTGGGAGCTCCTGTAGGTTCTGTGCTTGCAGGGTCTGAAGCATTCATCGGCAAGGCACGCAAGTGGAGGAAGCGCCTGGGCGGCGGAATGCGTCAGGCCGGCATATTAGCGGCACCAGGTCTTGTCGCCTTGCGCGAGAATGTGGAACGTCTCGCAGATGACCATGATAACGCCAGGTTATTGGCCGAGGGCCTTGCAGAAATCGACGGAATCGAAATCCTGAACAAAGTGGAAACGAATATTGTATTGGCTGATGTCAGAGGTACCGGCATGACAGCAGATGAGTACGTGCAGCTGCTTAAGGAGCAGCAAGTACTGGCAAATGCATTCGATCCATACAGCGTACGTTTTGTCACACATTATGATGTCGGCAAGGGCGCAATCAAAAAGGCTTTGGCAGTTGCATCCTCACTTGCCAAGCAGCCAAATTGAAAAGAGGCTCCGTTCCAGGAGCCTCTTTTCATTATCTTTCGTTATTCGGGAAGACGCGATTCAGCATATTGCCGAATTCCAGGAAAAAGCCTTTCACTGGCTGTCCTTCATCAATTTTATTATTGTAATCCTCCGCCATTTCCAAGAAATCCGGATCAGCTGATACGTATACATTGTCGATGTCTTCATCGACTGATTTCACCGCTTTTTCCACATCGCGCTTCATCTGGTCTGTCACTTCATTATCATTGTTGTCGCCAGTCGTTGTGTTACCCATGCCATTATTGCCTGTGTTATCATCATCATTTTTCATATCAACCGCTACGAAAGCATTATTATCCGTTGTAAATACATAAGCATTATCAACGCCTTTTACTTCCTCCACTTTTTTCGCTGCATCATCTGCAACCTGATAACGCGGCTGCTGGTCATCGCCATTGTTTTGGCGATCATCTACATCCATCGTATTATCGGTATTGCGGTCCACCAGATTGTTATCGGTATTATTGTACCGTGTCGGTTCTATATTGCCGTCCCTGCCCATGCCAGTATCATTGTCATTGTCGTTTTGACACGCTGTAAGTGTGATGGCAGCAAGGGCAGCCATGCTGATCAATTTCCATTTTTTCATTGGTATTTCCTCCTTTGATTTGCCATTCTGCGCTTAGTATGTACGGTTTTTTCCACCCTATTCAAAACTGATGGAGAAGTGTTTATATCTGCCAGCAATGTTCTTACAGAATGGAGAAATACTAAGCGTACCCTGACAGGAGGGGATACCGCGATGAAAGTACAGGATTATGAAAAAGCATTGTTGTTTACAATCTGGGGCCAGTGGGACGATCTGCTAGTCCTTATGGTACGCACAAAGGATGATTTGCTTTCCAAGCGAATCGAGATTTTCCTGCACGCATTCCACTATCCCTCCGAACAACATGCTGTCGTGAAATCACACGAAGAACTGCTCCAATATATCGATCATGCCCTGGGCCATACAACTTTATATGCCTTGGATGTATAAAAGAAGACTCGAGCACACTGGCTCGAGTCTTCTTCAATGGTCCTCCGGCGTTTCACTTTCCAAATTCTTGAATCTCAATTCGAATAAATCTTTACGGCGATCATGCAGATGGCGAACAGTACCTGTTTTTCGCTGCCGCTGCAATATCTCTAAATCGACATCTCCGACAACGACCGTCTCGATATTCGGCGGGCACTCCCCGACAATGCCATCACGAGCGAATTCAAAATCGGAAGGTGTGAAAATACCGGACTGCGCATATTGAATATCCATATTCTCCACCTGCGTCAAGTTTCCTACCGTTCCTGCTATCACAGTATAAACCTGATTCTCCACAGCTCGGGCCTGTGCACAATACCTGACACGCAAATATCCCTGACGGTCATCTGTGCAGAATGGGACGAAAATGATATTCGCTCCTTGATCCACGGCATGACGGGCCAGCTCCGGGAATTCGATGTCATAACAAATCTGTATTGCAATGCGCCCGCAATCCGTATCGAAAACCTTCACCGTATCACCAGGCTGGATCCCCCACCACTTTTTCTCATTTGGTGTGACATGGATTTTGTATTGCTTCTCGATCGTTCCGTCACGACGGAATAGATAGGCGATATTATAAATATGCTCGTCCTCTTCCACAAAATGCGAACCGCCCACAATGTTGACATTGTAGCGAACGGCCAGATTTGTGAATAATTCGATATACTGCTCTGTGAATTCAGACAATTTCCGAACCGCTTTGGAAGGTACTTTTTCTTCGAGGAAACTCATGAGCTGCGTCGTGAAAATCTCCGGGAATACAGCAAAATCCGATCCGAAATCATAGGCAACGTCCACATAGTACTCCACTTGCCTCGCGAATTCCTCAAACGATTCAATTTGTTTCATCATGTATTGAATGACCGTGATCCGTACAGGATAGGCCGTTTTGAAATGCCGTTTCGACTTCGCATGATATTCGATATTATTCCATTCCATCAAGGTCGCAAAGGTTGCTGATTGCTTATCATCAGGCAAATAATCGCGGTTGATCCGCATGACACGGAAACCGTTCATCATTTGGAATGTCAGCACAGGATCATAGATGTTCTGCGCTTCCACTTCCTCCACATACTGACGCGGCGTTAGTTCATGGCTGTATTTATGATAATTCGGGATTCTTCCGCCGATGATGATGCTTTTCAAATTCATCTCAGCGGCCAATTCCTTCCGCGCTTCGTAAAGGCGCTTCCCGATTTTCATGCCCTGGTATTCCGGATGGACCATGACCTCGATGCCATACAAATTGAAACCCTCCGGATTATGGTTCGTGATATATCCTTCATCTGTAATGTCATCCCAAGTGTGACGATCATCATACTCGTCAAAATTGACAATCAAGCTGGAACAGCTGCCAATGATTTTACCATCCAATTCCACGCAGAACTGTCCCTCAGGAAATATATCGATATGACTTTTCAGGTGACTCTTCTTCCATGGCTCCATGCCAGGAAAACATAATTTCTGCATATCCAGGATTTGATCGATATCCGACTCGGTGATATTCCGTAAAACGACTTTTTTCTCAAACTGCGACAAATCTAATTCAGACATAGCAGCTATCCTCTCTATCGGAAAAGTTCTTTATTGTAATTACCCTTTCCATTGTGCAAGTAGTCCTATTATGAACAAAATCCATCCCGTGATTTCAGTTTTTTTCGGAAGAAGGCTGCTTTCCTTTATGATCTTCATTTTCATTTCTTCTGTCTTGATGTCCCGGAGGCGTGGATTTCTTATTTTTTTCCTGTTTTTCATGGCCGTTTGCTTTCTCTTTTTCTTTGCCGGGAGGTTTATTTCCGTTCCCATTATTTTCTTTTTGCTTCTTCATATTAGCATTATTTTGTTTATTATCTTGTCTTTTCTTTTCAGCAGCCTGTTTATCTTGTCTAACCGCTGAGTTCTCATCCGATTTCCCTTGCTTTTTTTCAGCTTTTCCGGCCTGTTTTTCCGTTTCTTTCGCTTGTTTCTTTTCTTCCTTCAATTGTTTTCTTGCTTCTTTCGACTGATCGGATTCCTTCGGCTCCCCGCCAGGTATATCAGCCAAATGAGCATCCGTATGTTCTCTCTCTTTCACGGATTGCTTCACGACAGCATAGGCAGAATTTGCATCCATCCCATCATCCGACCCTTTGGAAGTCTCATCCTGCTGCTCTGCTCCTTTTTCTTTCACATCTTCTTTATAAAAATCCTTTATAATGGCTGAATCCGATTGTGTAAGAGCTGAATCAGAAGAGGATGTATCTCCCTCCAGAATGGTCTGCGCCATGATTTCATTCATTGATTTATGCTCATCCTGAGCCGTCTGGCGCACTTTATCAGGCACCTGGAACGATGCGATATGTAATGTATTGTTGAATGAATTGACCGATCCCTCCAATATGCTGGTCAATTGCTTATCATCCTGTTTGGTATCTATGTAATTGACACCTATGATAATGCTTTCCGAGTCAGTTAAAAGACCTAAGTCACTCGATTTCCGCAAAATACTGGCTGCAACCTCTTCGACAGGCTCACCTGCCCAATCATCCAGAGAAGCAAGTACCGTTTTTGCCTCTTCATTCAAAGCCGCTGCAGAAATAACATCCATACGGTTATTGACCTTCAATTCAATGCTCGGATTGAAATCAAGGCTGACATAAGCATATGCTTTATTACCGCTGTACCAGGAATAAACCGGGAATAAGGCCAGCACAAAAACAAGCACCAATACGGCCACACGCATGAAATTCTTCATGGACGGTGTCCAATGTCTGATTCTTGTACGACGGACTAGTTCATGGGCACTGAATTCGACTTCTTGTCCGATCTCTGCCTGCTCTTTCACAACGATCTCCAAGAAATTCCCTTCGCTGGTCAGCACGATTGTGCTCCGGCGGCTTTGCTTGACGACGACTCCTCTTTTCACTAACTCACCCCCTTCATATAATCCTTCAGGTAAATATAATCCTCGCTAAGAATGATGAAGATGGCGAGAATATACTTCCTGTTCCTTTCCAATGTTTTCTTGCTCACAGATACCTTTTCGACTAGCTGTTTAATCGGGATTTTCTTCTTTCTATTCACATAATCCCGAAGCTCTCGATCCGCATGGAGAATCTTTGCTGCTTCGATTGCCGATTCCCTGGCATCGCGATGCTTTGGCGCGACTTGGATCAGCTCTTGGAACGACAGCTTATATTCCTTCAGTTTCTTATCATACTCCTCTATCTCAGCACGGCGATACCAAGTTTCTGTTTCCTGGACATAAGCTGTCTGGGCTGCTCGCACTTCACCTGGATTCTCACTTTCATCTTCATACAGCTCGTCCAAGGAAGCAGCAGGCTGGCGGATCCGCTCCCGCCTGATATAATCGATTGTCTTTCGCTTGATCACCAGCTTGGCAAATGAAAGGAAGGAACTCCCTTTATCATCCGCATAAGCAAGCATCGCTTCATTGAAAGCGGATAAACCGATACTGAATTCTTCATCCTTGGAAGGATCGATGAATCGCCGGCATACTTCGGACACGGATTTTGCAATGAAAGGCTGATAACTCTCGATCAGCTCATTTTGCAACTCGGTGTTTCCGGCCTGCACTTGTTTAATCTGTTCTTCTAATTTTCCGCGGTTAGGATCATTAGACTGGCGTAGATACAAGACCTATCACCTCCAGCCTTCTATATTTTTCGTAACATAATTGTAATTTTCGGGTGTAACACACTAAAATCATTTGTAAATTTCGTTTAAAATCAATTGAGATTCTTATATATGACATATGACTTACTCCAATACTTCACCAATATGCCTATCATACAACACCCGGTTTAAAGGCTGCTTCTCAAAATAATTACAAAAAAATTAAATCTCTGCAACAATAAAGCGCATAAAAAAGCCATCCTGTATAATCAGGACGGCTTTTTCACTAACCGGCGGAACGCTTTATACCGCTCTGCTGCATCAAGTACATCTGATAATATTGTCCCTGTTTCTCCAGTAGGGACATGTGATTGCCTTGTTCCAATATCTTCCCGTGATCCAGGACAAAAATCTGATCGGCATGCATGATTGTCGAAAGACGATGGGCGATGACCAATGTTGTCCTGCCCTGTTTGAGTACATCCAAAGCTCGCTGGATGACGGCCTCTGTTTCGGTGTCGATATTGGCAGTCGCTTCATCCAATATCAAAATGGAAGGATTGAAGGCCAATGCTCTCGCGAAGGAAACAAGCTGCCTTTCCCCCATGGAAAGGGTGGCTCCTCCTTCTTTGACTGGCTCATCGTATTGTTTCGGAAGCTTGGAGATGAATGGCTCCGCTCCTACTGCTTTCAGGGCTTCGATGGCCGCTTCGCGCGAAATAGCCGGATTATTCATTGTCACATTCGTCAGGATCGTACCTGTAAAAAGGAATGGATCCTGCAGCACAATCCCCATGCTGCTGCGGACTTGCTGGCGTGACATTTCTTTTGTATCCACACCATCAATCGTTATTCTCCCTTTCTGATGATCATAAAACCGGAATAATAAATTCATGATCGAGCTTTTGCCGGAACCTGTATGCCCGACGAAAGCTGCCGTCTGTCCGCTTTTTATCTGGAAGCTAAGGTCTTTCAGCACATAATCTTTATCATTATAAGCAAAGCTGACATGCTCAAAAGCGATTTCTCCTCGGTTCTTCTCACGCTTGGCCTGGGAATCCACATTTTCCCCTGGTTCTTCAAGCAGCTGGAATACACGAGCTGCAGCAACCCGTGCCTGCTCCAGCAGCGGCAGCTGATTCACTGCATCCGTGACCGGATTGAACAAACGGTTCAAGTAATCGACAAAAGCATAGAGCACTCCCACTGTAACGATGGAACCACCGGTTACAGCAGCACCTCCGAAATAACAGATGAATGCGACGAAAGCCAGGTTACGGAGCACTGTCACTAAGTTATGGGAGGTCAAAGCACTTAATTTCATCAGCTTCCGCTGGTAGGTGAAATTCCGCGTATTCAGCACTTCGAATTCTTCTTTTGTCTTATGTTCCCGGTTGAACGCCTGGATGATCGGCATGCCCTGAATCGATTCATTGATACTGCCGTTAATCTCACTGACCGTTTTTCGGACGACTTTATTGTATTTCGTGCCAAAATACTTATATACCTTCATCCAAGCCCAAAAAATCGGAATCACGAGTAAGCAAATGGCAGCCAGTTTGGCATTCAGCACGAACATCGCGACAAAGATACCACCCATATAAACGAAACTTGTCACAAATGTAGCCAATACCCGCTCATATAAATCACGGATCGCTTCTGTATCGTTGGTGATCCTTGCAACAATCGTCCCTGCCGGCCGGTCCACATAATAATGGATCGGCACACGCTGTGTATGGGCAAAAATTTCATTTCGCATTGTGCGTACGATTTTATTGGAAGCTTGCTGCAGCAAGAAAGTCTTCCAAAATTGAAATATTGCCGCAATGAATAATAGGCCTGCATAAACAATGAGCAAGATGATGATCGGCTGGAATTGCGGCCGGAAAAATTCATATAACTCTGCAGCTGAAAGTCTCGTGCCCGCTGCCTTTTCTTTCCCTTGCGGACCATCGACAGTGATTGTACCATCTGCATAGGATTTGGAACCTTCCAAAGGCAGGGCTCCATCCGCAAAATAAAAATGCCTGCCTATCTGCATGACGGTTGCTTCTCCGACTGCATCTTCCTTCGAGTCGAGCTCATCTGAACGGATATAAGTCTTTCCCGCATAATCGACTGTATGATCCGTCTCATTTTCCACTTCATACCAAGTGGACTCTATTCCAAGGATGTGATGATCGATTATTCGAGCTGCGATCAGCGGGCCTGCCAGCTCGAGCGCGACAGCAATGAGCAGGCAGATGAGACCGATATTGATCGTTTTCTTATTGCTTAATGCGTACTTGAACAATCGCCGTTCCGTCGTTTCTTTCTTCATGAGGAGACACCCCCCTTATCCTCAAGCTGCTGCAAATAAAACTGGCTTGCATACCAGCCGTCCGCTTCAAGCAGCTCTTCATGTGTACCTTGCTCCATGATCCTTCCATCATCCAGCACGATGATCTGTTCGGCATGCTTGACAGCGGAAAGTCGATGAGCTGCGATGATAGTCGTTTTATCCTGGCGCTCTTTCTTCAAATGCTCAATGATATTGGCTTCGGTTTTACCATCGACTGCACTCATGGAATCATCCAGGATCAATATTTCCGGATTCTTGATAAAGGCACGCGCCAGGGCGACACGCTGTTTCTGCCCTCCGGAAAGGGTGACCCCGCTTTCACCCACTTTTGTATCCAGGCCTTCGGGGAGGCTCTTTATATCCGTAAGGAAATGAGCGAGCTCCATGACACGGAAAATTTCCTCGTCGGATGCATCCTGTTTGCCATATCGGATATTTTCCCGGATCGTTTTCGAGAAAAGGATCTGTTCCTGCGGTACATAACCAATCCAGCTGCGCGTCTTCTGCAAGGAAAACTGTTCGATTGGTATACCGCCGAGCAGCAATCGACCTTCCCCTGGCGGATATTGACGGAGCAGCTGTTTGAACAATGTCGATTTGCCGGCACCAGTTTTACCTACAACACCAAGTGTCGTCCCCTGCTTGATCTCGAGGCTGATGTCATGGAGGCGCTCCGTATCATTGCCCGGATAACAGAAGCTTACAGAATCGAAGACAATATCTCCTGGTTTCTGCCGATCCACAGGCTGTTCGGGATCCGTTACATCGGCCGGATAATCAAGCGTCATATTGACACGATCCAAGGATGCATTCCCCCGCTGCAGGACATTGATCAATTCACCTACAGCAAACATCGGCCAAATAAGCATTCCAAGATACATATTGAACGATACTAGATTCCCCAGGGTGATTTCATTTTGGAAGACAAGCAAGGCGCCATAGCCGATTCCGATTGTGTAGGAAAGCCCTACAAGCACTTTCATCGTTGGTTCGAATAATGCATCGATCTTCGCTACCTTGATATTCTTCCGATAAACATCCTCCGTCATATCCTGAAACCGCTGTTCGTCCTGCTGCTCTTGAACGAATGCCCGTGTCACCCGGACTCCGCGGATCGATTCCAGCACTTCATTATTCAAGTTCCCGAAAGCTTCCTGTGCTTCCGTGAAGCGTTCATTGATAGCCTCTCCATATTTATGCATGACAATGGCCATGATGGGCATCGGGATAAGGGCGACCAACGTCAGTTCCCAGCTGATCGAAAATCCCATGATTGCAATGATCATGAGCATAAAAATACTTGAATCCACCAGCGTCAATACCCCGAAACCGCTTGTCATATAGATGGCACGTAAATCATTCGTACCTTGCGCCATCAGGTCCCCCACTTTTTTCTTATCGAAGAATGTAGGTGTCATACGGAAAAAGTGTCCCATCAGCTTGGAACGCATCAATCTCTCCAGAATCGCAGATCCGCTGAACAAGGTATAATCCCACACATAGGAAATGACATAGTGCAGCACGATAAGCAGCAGGAACAGACCGATGACCTGCCAAAGCCTTTCTGAAGTAAGCGAGTTATAATTGATCTCATCAATGGTGAGACCGATCAGCTTCGGCGGAATCAGACCGATCAAGCTGGCTAGTATAAGGGCGATAATCGCAATCGTATATCGCTTCCAATATTTCAGGAAAAACCAATCCAACTTCTTCAAAACATCAAACATACTATCCACCACCTTCTTTCACGAATTTGTCCAAACTGTTCAGCTAACCATCATCATTCCAATCTTCCTCCCATTTTTTTGTCTGTGTGTTCGGCATAGCGCTTCCTCCTTGTTTTCTTGTTATGATAAGAAGCCGGAAAGGAATCCCGGCCTGTATCAGCAAACCGTCATTTATGCATAAAAAAACGCGCACGCCCGCAGGCGTACACGTTGTTGGGAGTATGCAGCAAGCTAATTGCGACTACTCCATCCCGATAAAATCAAACCTCTAAAATACCGAATAAAGGAGGGGCCGCCCACTATGAAATTGGCTGTTAAAAGCTATTTTCCGGTTGTTCATCTTGGGTCCCTCCTTCCAATTGTAATTTTATGCATAATAAGTATATACATACCGGTCGAAAAAGGTCAATGTTATTTTCAAACAATTTAATCAATAAGAAATTGTTAACCATTTGCACTAATATGGTAGACTAGAGATGATAATTAAAAAAGGAGTATCGTAATCCATGTTATTAGATGAGATCTTGGTTCATAACCAAAAATTCGTAGAAAATAAAGAATACGCAAAATATGAAACAGATAAGTTCCCATCCAGGAAAGCTGTCATTCTAACTTGTATGGATGCCCGCTTGCTTGAACTGCTTCCAAAAGCGCTCAACCTCAAAAATGGCGATGCAAAAATGATCCAAAACGCAGGTGCGATGCTCGTCGACACTTCCGATAGTGCGATGAAAAGTATCTTAGTGGCGATCCACGCCTTGAAAGGTGAAGAAGTATTCGTAATCGGTCACAAAGACTGTGGCATGCATCATCTGCATGGTTCCGATATGCTGAAACAAATCGGCCAGCAAGGCGGGGATGTCGAAACATATCTGCGTCAATCATCCAGTGAGGATATTGCCAATACATGGTTTGATGGATTCAACAGTGTAGAGGAATCAGTGGAAAACAGTGCATCGCTGATCGCGAATCATCCTTTGCTGCCAAAACAAGTACCCGTCCATGCCCTTGTAATCGATCCGGCAACTGGTGAATTGACTGTCGTTCGTAACGGATACGAAAAAACCAACTGACAGATTGTCAGTTGGTTTTTTTTGCGTGTTCTTTTATGATTTCAATTACTCGTTGTTTCGCTTCTTGGCTCTCATAATGACTCATGCTGCGCAATATTTCGTTTTTATGCTCCTTGAGATCCTGTAAATGCTGAATCAAGGAAGCACTTGTCAAATCCTCTTCTTCCAAAACATCGGCATAGCCTTGTTTCTTGAAGGAGCTTGCATTAAGCAGCTGATCTCCCCGGCTTGCTTTCCGGGATAATGGCACCAAAAGCATCGGCTTACGGAGTGCCAAAAATTCAAAGATAGCATTCGAACCCGCACGTGACAAGACGAAATCAGAGGCTGCGAACAAATCGTTCAAACCTTCGTTCACATATTCAAATTGCACATAGCCATCTCTCTTGATTGTTTCATCCAGTTGATTCTTTCCGCAGATGTGGATAATCTGGAATTCCTGCAGCAGTGTGTCCAAGCTGGAGCGGACCGCCTCATTGATCACTTGGGATCCTCCGCTGCCTCCCATGATCAACAAAACAGCCTTATCAGGTGAAAAGCCGAGATTCTCCAAACCCACTCTCCGATTACCTTGAATCAATTCATCCCGGACGACTGCTCCGACCCATTCCGCTTTTTTGGCAGAGACATGGGATACTGTTTCAGCAAATGTCGTCACGATTTTCTTCGCGAATGGCATCGCAAGCTTATTCGCCAATCCAGGTGTAATATCCGATTCATGAATGACAGCCGGAATATGACGCAGCCAGGACGCAAATAATACCGGAACCGAAACGAATCCGCCTTTGGAGAAAATGACATCCGGTTTCACTTTTCCCATGATTCGATATGCCTGCAGTGTTCCTTTCATCACTTTGAAAGGATCCTTGAAGTTCTCCTTGGACATATAACGTCTTAATTTCCCGGTGGAAATGCTGTGATATGTCACGCCTTCTATCGACTCAATCAGGTCACGCTCTATTCCATTCTTTGAACCAATGTAATCGATTTTCCACCCTTCCTGTCTGAATACAGGAATCAGGGCCACGTTCACGATTACATGGCCGGCCGTGCCGCCCCCCGTAAATAGAATCCGTTTTTCCTTCATGTTGTAAATCCTTCCCTTTCCCATTAAAAGCACTTCTCTATTTAATATATCTGTAATTTATTTGTAATATAAACGAAACATTGTATCGCCTTCTCTATCCTAAAGGATATCTTAGAAAAAAGAAAGGGCTTTTTGGCATATGACCAATATATGCTTTTTCAAGAGGGATTTCAAGAAACCCAAAGAAACAGCAGTGGAATCACTGCTGTTCAGACTGAAACTTCTGTTTCCTCGTTCGAAAAGAAGCGCTGCATGGCATAGAATACATCTGTTTTCTTACGCAGGACATAATATCTGAATTTGGGATGGTCCATCTTCCGGAATATTTGCATCAATGTGGAATGGCGATTATATTGATTCACTTCCCCATATCCGAACATACTTGATTTTTCAAGCAGCTGATTGATGAGACCGACGCAGCGGCTATTATCGGAAGTGAGATTATCCCCGTCCGAAAAATGGAAAGGGTATATATTATATGCCGATGGCGGGTACTTTTCATCTATCAACTGCAATGCTTTCTTATAAGCTGAGGAGCAGATGGTCCCGCCGCTTTCCCCTTTCGAGAAGAAGGACTCCTCGTCAACGACATTAGCCTCGGTATGATGGGCTATGAACTCAATATCCACCGTTTCATATTTGGTCCGGAGGAAACGTGTCATCCAAAAGAAGAAGCTTCTTGCCACGTATTTTTCCCAATTCCCCATGCTGCCGCTCGTATCAAGCATAGCGAGGACGACAGCCTTCGAATCAGGCTTTTCAATCGTGTCCCAAGTCTTATAGCGGACATCTTCCGGATAAATCGGAGCAAATGAAGCACTCCCGCTTAGCGCATTGCGCTTGAATGCTTCCAGCATCGTCCTTTTTTTGTCGATATTACCGATAAGACCTGTCTTGCGGATGTCGTGAAAGGCAATATCCGTCACGATCATCTGCTGTTCATCTTTTTGTTCCAGATTCGGCAGCTCCAGCTGGCTGTAAAAATTCTCTTCCAATTCCTCAAAAGATACTTCCGCTTCATAATAATCCTGACCAGGCTGATCTCCTGCTTCACCTGGTCCCTTGCCAGGTTCCTTTTGCTGACCGCCGGCACGTCCCAGCACATCTCCTACTTTACTGTCGCCTTTTCCTTGACCGGCATGTTTGTTCTTGTCTTGGCTATAACGGATTTTGTATTCATCCAATGACCTGATCGGTATTTTGATCAGATCCTTCCCATTTGACATGATAATATTTTCTTCTGTGATCAAATCGGGCAATTTGTTCTTCAATACTTCCTGGACCTTCTCCTGATGCCGCTTTTGATCATCATATCCTTTTCGATGGAGGGACCAGTCTTCTTCCGACACTGCAAAATGATTGGAATCACTCATTCGCCAGCCTCCCTTAAGATAATTAGTCTATCTTATGCGGGAAGACGGACATTGATTAAACAAACTCCGGAAAAGTGATTCATTATCTGAAAATTCCGCGCGATCGTACATTCACATTGATATGCGGTACAATTTTTATATTTTTGAAATCACGGTCCCAGTCAAGCTTGCTCCAATAGTCAGGATGATGGCCATAGATGCTGCGGCCGATTCCAAATACATCGCTATTCGCCTCTTGAATGATGCTGATCGTTTCCTTGGCCTGGTCAGTCAATGCCTGCTCCAGATTCTCTTTGACCTCCGGCAATTTATCCAGGCTTAGATGATCCTGCGGGTATTCTTGGATCATTACCGTTAAATCCAATGTGATATCTGTCCGGACTTTATGCTGTTTATCTGGTTTCGACTTGATTTCACTCGAATAATCCTCGATATTTATCGTCGTATAGTCATCGATGGCTTGTTTCTCCCCATCAAAGATCTTAAGCGTGATTCGGGCTATTTTTCCCTTAATCCGCTTCATCAGCAGAAAAAGAGTCGTATGATCGAAAGGGATATCCTTACCGCTATAACTTGATTCATGGAATAATGCCATTCCTTCATAAGAAACTGTCTTTCCGCCATCCCCGACTTTCAGAAGCGGCAAGGTAAAATCTTCCCCTTCTTCAAAAAGCTCCGAACCTATCGCTTGCAGACTGGTTTCGACCGCATTGGTGGTTTCCACTTCCGATTCGACTATACCTTCTATATATTCGCTCGGACGAATCTCGGATTCAGGGACCACTTTCAGCGCCTGCTGTGCATTCCCCTTCACCACCACCGGTACGACATCGAGATGCATCCTCGCATCCCGGTAATAAGGATCGACGTATGGATAAATATCCTGACGGGCAAGGTTTTCTCCCAAAAGTAAAACATCAAGCTGGGCTGGACTGTAAGTGGAGGATAATCGTCTGTCGATATTCGTTCTTGCCTCGGAAGATGTACTTCCGGTTGCGGTAAGGAACTGCGTGGATTCTTCTCCAGGCCCCTGTGAACTATTTTGGACATTCGGTATCAGGATGGTATTTGTATAAACTCCATCATCCGACAGATCATAAGCTGCCGTTATCCCAAGCTTCACTTCTTTGAACTCCCTCGTATCCCAGCATCCTGACAAAAGCAGCGTACAGCTCAGCAAGATGATACACAGCTTTTTCATTGTGCAGCCCCCTTTTGCTTATCTTTTCTGCGCAGGAAGGATAGCAGGAATAACAAAATCGGGATGTACATGGTGAAATAATCGGTTATCTGATCCTGAAAATCGATAATATGCCCAAGATTCTTTTCATTTAGCCCGCCCCAATAGGAAACCGCTATCACAATGAAGGAAGCAGCATAGACAATCAGCATTTTCTTCTTCGATTTTGGTATATTGTCAAAAGCCCTTTCTGCAGCATAAAGATACGAAGCGAAAGCTGTCATGGCAAATACGGTCCACATCGCAAGTACAAATATATCGATTCTGGTGATGATGACAGAATCGGCTGTCCTCAGCATATAAAGAACCGGCTGCGAGATGTGTTCAATCTGATCCGACCCGAAATGAGCGAAGGATACGATCACCGTATATAAATAGAAAAAGATGACAATCAGGTTCGCTCCCAGTACTGTCCTTATTTTTTGCTTATGAGATCCCTTTGTATAAGGGAGGAACAATAATAATAATACATAGCTGCTCAAGGAATAGATGGTGACTCTGATCCCTTCGATATAAGCAGAAAAAGGTGCCTGTCCTATTGGCAGTAAATAAATGAATTTTGCATCCACGAAACCGAATAAGAACAGCGCTGACAGCAAGAAAAGGATGACAGAGAAAAAGGTAAAAACTTTGGCGATAAGCGTGAGACCGCCCGATATAGTGTAAAGCGCACTGATGACCAGTAACGCATACAGCACAATGATCGGCGTCTCAGGCAGAAGCCATTGATTGATCAGTTCCCCATAAGAAGTTAAAAGGTAAATTGCCACAACCAAAAAATAAACATAATAGCCGATTTGCGCTGCGCGTCCCAACACATTGCCGAAGCTGCTTTTCAGAATCTCGAATAGACCTTCACCTGGATAGCATTTACTAATATGCATCATCATCAACACAAAAATGATGGAAATGAAACCGCCAATAAGCAATGGAATCCAGCCATCGGGCCCGGCCGCTTTATGCAGGACAGTGGATAAATTCAGGATATCGACGCCAATTTGACTCTGGATATAGATATACCCAAGCTGGGATAAAGTAATTTTTTGTTTTGCATCACTTTTCTCCATGATCATCACCCAGTTCATTGGACTTATATGGCCGCGGTGACTCCACCTGATCTGGACGGCGCTTCATCAAAAATTGCGGAACACGTATTACCGTATCTTTTAGATCCCGGAATTGTATCGGCGTAAAGTAGCTAAGCCCCAATGATTCCATCCGGCAAAGGTGAATCAGCACCATCAGCAAACCGAAAGCGATACCGATAAATCCGAGAATGGAACTAAGGATGATCAGCGGGAACGTCAACACCCTAAGCGAATCACTCATTTCATTCGAAGGCACTAAAAACGAGGCCAGGGATGTGAGGGCAATGACGATCACCATCAAATTGGATACCAAACCTGCCGTCACAATCGCATCCCCGATAACCAGACCACCTACAATACCAATGGTCGAACCAATGGGAGACGGCAGCCGAATACCCGATTCCCTGATAAGCTCAATGACGATCACCATTAATATAGCCTCGACTATGGGCGGGTACGCAATGTCCCTGATAGCCCCCAATACTGGCGATATCAATTCTTCCGGAATGACTTCATAATGGAAGCCGACAACGGCAATATAAAAGGATGGCAGCGTAATGGCCAGAATGAAACTGAAAAGGCGAATCAAACGAATATATGTTGCTACAATCCAGCGGGTATTATAATCATCCGGCGATTGATAAAAAGCATAAAATGTAACCGGTGCAATCAGGCAAGTAGGATTGTTCGCAAATAAAATGGCAATTCTCCCCTCCATAAGCTGCGCAACAGTCTTATCCGGTCTTTCCGTACTTAAGAATTGCGGAAAGATACTATAACTGCGATCCTCGATGTATTCACTGAATGCCCCCGCACTCAGGAGCGCATCGATTTTGATGCTTTTCACCCTTTTTTCCAGCTCTTCCACCACCTCCGGATTCGCTATTCCATCCACATAGATCAGGGCGATTTCTGATTCGGTATAGTCGCCAACCGTCTGTTTTTTTATCGTTAGACTGCGATGCTGGATGCGGCGCCGAATCAGATTGATATTCTGCTTGATATCTTCATTGAATCCATCATGCGAACCCTTGATGACCTTTTCGTTCATCGGCTCATTGATTGCCCTGACTACATTCTGCTGGACATTGAAAAAATACAAAGCAGAGTCTCCCTCCACCAAATAGACAGCCTTGCCCTCCAGGAGCGCAGTTATTGCTTTATTTAGGTCGTCGCTTTCTTCCCGGTCTTTGACCTTCGCTATATTGCCATCCGTCTTCAATAGCGGCTCGAATATATAACGCTGCATTTTATCCGAATCCGTAATGTCATCTATGTAAACCAATGCCTGCTTATTTCCCGGCAGCAAGCGTATTTTCAGATCAGTTGAATTCCGCAATTCATTCTGCAAGTATTGAATATTTTTTTCCAGTGACGCTGTGGATCGATGCGGCGGCATCTTATCTTCCCGTATGACTTTCTCTTGTACCGGCTGGTTCTTCCTTTGCTTAAAAAAACCCATGACGACGCCCCCCTCCTGTAATTGGATATCTGTAGTTTGCACAGCGCCACTAAAGATATGTGGAAAAAAGACCACAATCAAAACCACCAGTGTGAACTGGTGGTTTGTTCTGCGGCTAAAAGCCTTTGTTACCGGCCTAGGCCTCAAAGGCCCGCTGAATGGGTTCCCTCTTGCACCACATCTACTCACCAATTCTAAAGAATTTCTTTATTTCTTCCGATTTTTTTCTCCTGTAAATGGATCGTACTCTTCGAATAATGTCAATTGATCGCCCATATAGTCCTCTTTTAGCTGATTCCTAATATATTCTTGTATTTGTTTCTTATTTCTCCCGACTGTATCAACATAGAATCCTCGACACCAAAATTTTCGATTTCCATATCTATATTTTAAATTGGCATGACGATCGAATATCATTAAACTACTTTTCCCTTTTAAGTATCCCATAAATTGTGACACACTTAATTTCGGCGGGATACTTATCAACATATGAATGTGATCCGGACAAGCATTTGCTTCATGGATAATCACACCTTTCCGTTCACATAAATCCCTAATAATTTGTCCGATACTCTTTTTGTATTTTCCGTAAATAACCTGCCTTCTGTACTTTGGCGCAAATACTACGTGATACTTACAATTCCATGTTGTATGTGCTAAACTGTTCATGTCCTTCATAGGGCACTCCTCCTTCTATGGCGAGATAAAGTGGTCGGGAAACCAACTTTATCCTACCATGAAGTGAGGTTTTTTTATTACCACGCTTGAAGCTTTCTGGAACCCCCGGCATAGCCAGGGGTTTTCTAATACATATAAAAAAACCACCCTCCATCTTGAGGGTGGTTCCAATCAATTCAGCCTTCCAAAAGAAGATCATATGGATCTTCAAGCAATTGCTTGATGCGTACAAGGAACTGGACTGCATCCTTTCCATCGACGATACGATGATCGTAAGACAAGGCAAGATACATCATCGGACGAATCTGAATCGTATCATCCGGCATTGCTATCGGGCGTTTCTGGATAGCATGCATTCCCAGGATACCGACTTGCGGTGTATTCAGGATCGGTGTGGAAACAAGCGATCCAAAAATACCGCCGTTTGTGATGGTGAAGGAACCTCCGTTCAATTCATCCAGGCTGAGCTCTTTATTGCGGGCTTTTTTGCCTAAACGGGCTATCTCGCTTTCAATTCCGGCAAAGTCCAGCCGATCAGCATCCCGGACGACTGGTACGACCAGGCCATCATCAGTTGATACCGCTATACCAACATCGTAGAATTTCTTCAATACGATCTCATTACCCTGAATTTCTGCATTGATGTATGGGAATTCCTTCAGTGCACCGACGACTGCTTTTGTGAAGAAGGACATAAACCCAAGCTTCACGTCATGTTTTTCAAGGAATTTATCTTTCCGTTCACTGCGCAGCTGCATGACAGCTGTCATATCCACTTCATTGAATGTGGTCAGCATGGCGGATGTATGCTGTGCTTCGACCAGCCGGTTAGCTATCGTCTGGCGGCGGCGCGTCATTTTCACACGCTCGATTGGTTTATCAAACTCCGTTTTTTCCTGCTGCTTCTGTTTTTCGGCTTTTGCTTGTTTGGCAGGTTTCTCTTTCGGCTTAGCTGCCTCTTCGACATCCTCAGGGCGAATCCGTCCAAATGGATCACGTGATGAAATCTCATCCAGGCTGATTCCCAGCTCACGGGCACGTTTGCGGGCAGCAGGAGTAGCCAGTGTGTTTTTGTTGGACGCGGCCGGCTCAGCGGCTTCGCCTTTCGTTTCGTCCTTCTTCTCTTCAGCCGGGGCCGGAGCCTCTGCTACAGCAGCAGCTTCTGCTTTTGTCTCTTCGGCAGCAGAACCTGCCGCCGCGCCATTTTCATCAACTGTTGCGATGATATCGCCAACTTCGACATCATCGCCAGCTTCCTTCAGCAATTCCTTGACCACACCGCTGTACTCGGCATTGACTTCCACATTTACCTTATCTGTCTCCAGCTCAAGGACAGGGTCCCCTTTTTCGACATGATCGCCCGGATTGACCAGCCATTCTGAAATTGTTCCTTCTGTAATTGATTCTGCCAGCTCTGGTACTTTTAGTTCCTTCATACGCTAACTCCTCCCTTGGACAGCTTTAAGGCTTGGTTGATGATCTGCTTTTGCTCTGTTTTATGGATGGCAGGCTTACCCACTGCCGGTGATGCCCGATCCGGGCGGCCGATGTATTCAAGTGTCTGATCCTCTGACAGAATCGCTTCGATCCTGTCGCGGACAAATGTCCATGCTCCCATATTACGCGGTTCTTCCTGTACCCATCTCACTTCGCTGATAGACGGATAGTCCTTGAAGATCTGTTTGATTTTCTGGGCAGGGAATGGATAAAGCTGTTCCAGACGGACGATATGGAGTTCTTCAAATGAACCAGTTTCTTTCTCCATCGCTTCTTCCAGATCCACCATCACTTTTCCGCTGCCTAATACGAGAGTTCTCGCCGTTTCGGATGTTGCCTCATTGTTAGGCTGAACTCGCAAGGAAGAAAAGCTTCCTTCCGTAAATTCCTCCAGCTTGCTTGCCAACCGGGCACTTCGCATCAAGCTTTTCGGCGTCATGAGCACGAGCGGTCTTGCCTCTTCCCTTCCGCCCAGTTTCGCCTGTCTGCGGAGTAGATGGAAGAGCTGGGCGGAACTCGTCACATTCGCGATGATCAAGTTATTCTCAGCTGCAAGCTGCAGGAATCTTTCCACGCGGCCGCTGGAATGCTCCGGTCCCTGGCCTTCGTAGCCATGCGGCAGCAAAATTGCCATATTGGATTTCTCGCCCCATTTGGCACGCCCTGCTGCAATGAACTGATCGAAAAGCACCTGCCCTGTATTGGCGAAGTCACCGAATTGCGCCTCCCAAATGACAAAAGCATCCGGATTGTGCACGCTGTAGCCATATTCAAAGCCGATGACCCCGGCTTCCGATAATGGACTGTTATGAAGGGCAAATGATTTCGCTTCATCCAGGCCATGCAGCGGAGAGTAAGTCGCATCTGTCTCGATATCATGCAATACCGCATGTCTGTGGGCGAATGTTCCACGCTCTGAATCCTGACCTGTCAGTCTGATTGGAGTGCCTTCCTGTAAAATGCTCGCATATGCAAGAATTTCGCCGACAGCCCAATCCGCTTTTCCCTCTTCTTCAAATGCCTGATGCCGCTTGGAAAGGATTTTGATCAGCTTTTTAAAGACTTGGAATCCTTCCGGCCGTTTCTGAAGCTGCCGATTGAGGGAGAACAATGTATCCGCAGGGACACTGGTTTTTATCTCCGGCAGATCGCATTTCAATGCTTCCGGCTCCGGTTTCGGCATTTTTTCTTTCGCCTCTTCTTCCTTCATATTCTGGAAGATATCCCTCAGATATTCACCGACTTGTTCACTCAGCACTTCATAGCCTTCCTGTCCTGTGATGACTTTCTCTTTTTCAAGCTTCCCGGAAAAGATTTTGGCTACGGTATCATGCGCATCGATGTCCTGATAAAGGATCGGCTGTGTCGAACGCGGTTCATCCATTTCATTGTGACCATATCTGCGGTACCCGACCAGGTCGATCAAGAAGTCTTTATGGAAACGCTGGCGGTATCGGAAAGCAAGCATTGCCGCTGCAACGCAGGCCAGCGGATCATCTGCATTCACGTGCACGATGGGAATCTCGAAGCCTTTCGCCAAATCACTTGCATATCGGGTGGAACGTCCATCACGGCGATTCGTCGTGAAGCCAACCTGATTGTTTGCGATGATATGAACCGATCCAGCTGTGCTGTACCCTGGCAGATCTCCGAGGTTAAGCGTCTCAGCTACAATCCCTTCCCCGATGAATGCCGCATCGCCATGAATGAGGATACTAAGTGCTTTTGAAGGATCCTGTTCCGGATAACCCGGCTTTGAGGTATTATCCTGAGCCGCTCTCGTAAAGCCTTCTACAACCGGATTCACGAACTCCAAATGGGAAGGATTGTTTGCCAGTGTAATTCTCGTGTGCTTCTCTTGTCCTTCATGATGTTCCGCCACAGCGCCGAAATGATACTTTACATCCCCTGTCCAGCCGCCATGCAGCCCTTTAGATCCCTCGGAAGGCAGCAGTTCTTTTTCACCGGTATGATTGAACTCGGAAAAGATGAGATCGAAGGGTTTGCCTAAAACATGCGCAAGAACGGAAAGTCTCCCCCTGTGCGCCATGCCAAGCATCACTTCATCCGTATCAGCAAGACATGCTTCTTTGATGATGGCATCAAGCATCGGCACCATCGATTCAAGACCCTCGATGGAGAAGCGTTTCTGGCCGACGAACGTACGTGAGAGGAAGGATTCAAATCCTTCTACATCTGTAAGGCGCTTCAAAATTTCCTTTTTGTCAGCTGCACTCCAAGCAGGAATATAAGAGGCCGTCTCAATTTGTTCCTGGAGCCATTTACGCTCTTCATTATCAGCAACATGATCATACTCGAAGGAAGTCGTCCCTGCATATCTCTCCTTCAATAGCTGCACGGCATCCAATGCCGTATGTACATGATCCGGAGCATCTTCCCACACAAAGCTTGCCGGGATCTCCCGAAGGTCGGATTCACTCAGCTGGAAATCTTCCATTTTGGTGAGCACTGCAGACTCCGCGTGCTCTCCGCCTACCGGATAGATATCCGCTTCGAGATGCCCATGGCGGCGGATGGCTTCCACAAGCTGGATTGCAGCTTTTATTTTTTTGATGGATACTTCGGAAAGTCCTGCAGATGGAGCGTCTTCCCCTTGACGCTGTGTCAGCCGCGGCTCCCCATGTGTATCGAACAATTCTTTCAATGATGCTTCCACTGATTCCGGATCTTGCCTGTATTTGTCGTATTGCTCTTCCACATAACCCATATTCGGTCCATGGAAGTTCTCCCAGAATCTTTCACTAGATTCCTTTTGTCCCACGACTGTTCCCCCCAATAGAAGTAACTTTTTTAAATTGCTCATGGCTTAGTAATTGGAAATTAAATAAAGTGGCTTGATTCGTTTTCACACTCCCAATATACCGTAACAAGACAAAACTTACAACTAAAACAAGAAAATTTTTAAAACGCTTTCTTTGTTGATATATAAGGATTTATCCAAATGCATTTCATAAATATCATCATTTTGAAAGCGTTTTTACATTTTTGTTTCAAGAAGAAAAAATCTTTGCTTTTTTTAATTAAAAAAGAGGATAATTGGAAATATAATTTCCAATTATCCTCCATGTTCATTTGTTGGCTGTCCTTCTTTTATTGAACCAGTATAATGCCGCACCTATAGCCAGAAGTACAGCTCCGGCCAAGATATAGTTGTACAGCTGACTGGCCGTATCAGGCAGGATTCCGCCGAATGGTGTCGTTTTTTTGGAATCCGAAGGCACATTGACTGCATTGCCTGCAGTAGGTGCAGTCTGATTCACAGGTGCAACAGTTTTATCATCCTGTCCATTGTCACCCTTCCCATTACTGCCCTTATCCGCCGGTGGGTCCTCTGCGTTATCGATAGACGGATTCTCCTCATCATCTCCAGGAGGGTCATCTCCTCCGTCGACGATTGGATCCTCCTGTCCGTTATCGTCTCCGCCCGTCGGGTTTTCTGCCGGCGGTTCATTGCCATTGTCCCCAGGCGCAGGAGCTCCCCCTCCGGTAGTGAAGGTCCACAGATCGGATTTCATTTTTCCGCCATGTGCATCCTCGGCTACGGCATACCAGGCATATTCATGGTCGGACTTCAGCCCATCCCAAGTCACCGATGCATTCTCTCCACTTTTCACATTTTCGACTTTCCCGATTTCCTTCGTACCAAAGACGTTCACTTCCACATAGTTGGTTGCTACGCGTTTTTTCTGCGCATCCAATTCAAGTCCGATGGAGAATTCGTCTACACCAGGGAATTCATCTTCATCATAATAATTGTAATCATCCATGTATGGAGAATACGTCTTTACTTTGATTTGATCTGTCTCCGCATCGAAAAGCAGGATTCGCATATAACCTTGTCCACCCTCAGGACCCGCCTGATAATCGGCTAGCATTTGGTATACCTTGCGATCAGTCACGCCATCGCCATCATCATCGATTTCATCGACGAGCATATCGGCAGCGTGATAGTGACCGCAAAGCACTGCAAATACATTCGGATTATCCAGGACAAGCTCCTGATAGAGCTGTTCACCTACCGGATGACGGTTTCCGGAAGACAGCAAATATTCGTGGAAATTAAGGATGGCTTTTCGATCCGAGTGTGCTTTCAGCACTGCATCCGCCCATGCAATTCCTTCTTCCTCGATACCCCAGCCAAGATAGACCATGATATAGTCATTCCCATTCGAGGATATCAAATCATAATGTCCCCTGTTATTCTTGTAGGAACCGCCATACCAAGGCTTATCGGCGAAACGGTCCTCACCGAAATATTTGTAGTACTCCGTATAGTCGTTACTCTTTTGTTCCACATCATGGTTGCCGGCAAGGACACCGTAAGGAATGCCTGCGTCATCCAATACCTGCATCGCTTTATCCGCAACTTCCCATTGATATGGCTGATCTGAGAAGTTCACCAAATCACCTGTGTGGATGACATAGTCGATATTGTACTTGTCCTTGTTTTCCGCGATCCAATTCACTTGATCATTGTAGATATGCGGATAGCTTTCAGAATAATACTGTGTATCGGACATCCAGACGAAGGAATAATCATAATCTTCATCCTCGATTGCAATTTCATCCTGAATCAGGACGTTGATCTTGTAATCCTTCACAAAGGCATCGACACTTACGGAACCCTGCAAATCAAAGTCCTCATCCCCCGCTACTTTATAATCGATAAGCTGCCAATCTTCTTCTTGATGGTTCCATGCATACATGGAAACTTTGCGGCCTGGCAGGGAGTTTCCGCTCCAATTGACTTCAACTACATTTTTATCGTCGACATCCTTGGATACAGGAACCTCGAAGCGATGATAAGGGAACTGCGTTTCGCTGTCATTGATCAGATATTTATCATCAATATCTGCAACCTTATCAATATCTTCGCTGCTGAATGCTTCTTCCCCCTCAGGCGCATAATCGGACGGCGGCTCATAATCAGCAGCATTCTTATATGCTTTGATTTCACTATCCTGGCTCACTTTGTATTTATGCCCTTGATAGAAAGTGACGTCCATATCATCACCAGTCGGATCAGTCACTTTCACTTCAAGCTCCGGATTCTTTCCGACATTGCCTGCTTCATCCTCAGGTTTGATCAATTCCGGCGCAGCAGGCTGCTCTTTCGGTGTGGAAAAATTAATTGTGCGAACTTCTTCATTCCCGGCTTTATCAGCAGCACGCAGGATAAGCTTATGATCACCAGCAGATAAAGCCGCAGATGAAGTCTCATATGGGAGCTTGATTTCTTCCCCATCCAATTCTGCCGTAAGACTATCCAGGCCGCTCAGTGCGTCTTCTGCACTTGCCTCGATCGTGAATGGGCCTTTGTATGATTTCCCATCCTCCATCGACGTTTCAATGACAGGTACTGTGTTATCGACAGTCACGGATACTTTGTCTGAAGCTTCTTTACCTCTTGCTTCTATCGTATGCGTACCATCATCCGTTTTTGTCGTATCCCAATCATAGGCGCTAGCTTGGAATTTCTCCGGATCGATGGTGAAAGTGAAATCTTGGACTGGTCGGTAATTTCCGTTATCACCAATATCAATCACTTGATCGGGATCAGCAAAATCCGGATCGTACAAGACAGTGCCATCGCCCAGGACAAGACGGACATTCTTCGCATCGAAGTCATCCCGGTTTTCCGGGGATTCCAGCTGGAATGGGGAAGCTTTGTTTCCGGCATGGATGCTGATTGTGTTTTCCCCAGCCTTCAAGGTATCCGGATCGACCGGCACGGTAATGGTCGTATACGTATCGATCCAATCATCGAATATGTGCAGCACTTCTCCATCCTGTACAACTGCATTTTGGAAATACGTATTGATGCCATTCACATCAAATGCAAAATAAGCTTCCGTTTCCAATGCTTTATCTGTCTGATCGACTTCTTTTCCATCGATCAGCAGTGTCGTTTCCTGCTCCGTGTCGGAGGTCGCTTTCAGCTTGTAGGTTCCAGATAGAAGCTGTCCCTCCTCCACATTCAATCGCGGACTCGTTTCCTTTTGATCACGCTCTATACTGACTCGTTTTGTGTCCGTCTTTGTTTCATTGAAACCATCCGTTGCCGTCACATAATATTCCACATAGTCCTTTGCTATCAGCTCTGGCGTATAAACCGTGTGATGATAATAGCCGGTCTGCTCATTTTTGATGAGGTCGACTTGCTTGAAATCACCGTTTTCATCCGTTCGGTAATATACCGTAACACGTTTTACATCTTTATCATCAGAAGCTTCGACCGTAAGCTGTAAATCTTCTGTTTGGTTGATGGTGTCTATTTCCGTCAGATCCTTCACTTCCGGTGCTGCAGTGTCTTCTTCAACCTGTATAGGCTCACCTGGCACTTGATCCGGAGTAACACTTCCCGGAGTACCAAAAACGGAACCGGCGTTCAGCTTCAGCATATTCGTCGATCCATCAAGCGGATACTTGTAGTTGATTCCCATATTGGCAGCAGTATCCTTCACGTCAGCAACTTCGTTATATGTTGCCATGGCAATCGTATTGCCTGCCTTTGTGGCAACACCAACCCCGCGCTGGCTGCCATTCGCCATCCCGGCTGACTGAACTTTGAACAGGTTTTCACCCAGCGTGAGATTCGTGCCGTAATTCGCGTTAAAATCATCTGCCGTCAAATCATTATTGGAGCCGTTGATAATCCAGAATACAGCTGTTTCACCAGGCTGGATGACTGGACTTTCATCGGGTCTCCAAGCAGTCACTCTCGTATCCGGATACACATACGCCAACTCATAGTCCTGCATATCGACCGGTGCTGTCGTGTTGTTATAGACTTCGATGAATTCATAACCATCTGCACCATTCACATTCGAGGAATCCGGGACCAGTTCTGTCACCAATAAGGAAGGAAGAGTGGTATAATCCGTATCCGGCTTCTTCACTTCCACCTTGAACGTATCTGTTTTGGAGCTATTGAAACCATCGGATGTTTCGATGTAATATTCCAGCGTCCCTGCTTCCAGTTCAGCTGTCGGAATCTCTGCTTGGTAGGAGTCCCCGGTTTTCTGCATGCTGAATTGCTCAAAATCACTTGCGCCTTCTTTCTTGACGTAAAGTGTGACATGCTGAATGAAATTCTCTTCGGTTATTTCCGCTTCGATGTGAAGCGGTGCAGGAATGGAAACTGTTTTCACAGGCTCGTGTTTGATTTCCGGCGGAGTTTCATCCTTTTCAACCTTCACCGTTTCCGACGGAACCTGTCCATCGATCAAACTGCCCGGAGAGGCTTCCAGCTGAAGCCCCACCTTTGTCATTTGTGCTGTACCCGAAGCTTTGTAAGTGATGCCTTGATTCGGATATGTGTCATCGATTCCTTCTGCGTCATTGTAACTCGCTGCAGCGAGCTGCGCTCCGCTGTCCGCCTGGAATGCAATCGTTCGGGCTGAGCCATTTGCCATCCCATCATTATGGATTTCGATAAGTTGATTTTCCGTCAGATCAGTCTGATAATGACTGTTGAAATCAGCCAGGCCAAGCGATTGATTGGCCTCATTCTTGATCCAGATCACCGCTGTGCCTTCTGGCTCCAACATGACAGAGCGATCGATATCCCAATCTGTCTGCCTGCCATCAGGATACTGATAGGATAGCTTGTAGTCCTTGAGATCCATAGGCTGATCCGAGTTGTTATACACTTCGATAAACTCATACGCATCCGAACCACTGATATTATCACTATCAGGAACCATTTCCGTGATGAGGACCGGCGGCTGTATCTGCGTATCGGCTTCAACGGTCGCTATTTCCATTTGCTGCAAACCACTTTCAGGAAAACGCAGAGGAGTACCTTCGCTGACCGCATCGATACTGTATTGGAAGGAAGGACTCCAAAGCTCTTCTTTAGGAATGACCGCTTCCCAAGTTCCATCGCCTTTATCCGTCATATCCACTTTCTGTTCTGCCATGCCCGGAGCAGTAATATAAGTCAGGACGGCGGAATCTGCATCGCCATTCTCAATGGAAGCGCGGATTATAAGGTCGCTGCTTCCATCGGCGCTGGTGATAGCTTCATGGATCAAGGAAGGCCGTTCCTCTTGCTGCTCTTCATCCTGTTCATCTGCTTGCCCTCCATCACTTTCCGTGGTTTGCTCTTTTGCCAATCGTTCTTCTTTTTCCTCGACTGGCTTCTGTTCATCTGCTGCCTCGGCTTGCTTGTCCTGCTTTTGATCAGCCGTCTCCTGATCAGCCTCTTCTTCCTTATCTGCAGGTGCTTCCTTCACATCCTCCCCCGAGGCATCCGGCTGCGGACTGCCCGCTGTATCTTCCTGTTCATCTTCTTTCTGATCTTGCTCTATCTTTTCGGATCCTGGTGATGGCGCTGCAAGTATGGTTGGTGTTTTCTGATCATCAACGAAATGGATGCTTTCTGCCTGTCCCACATCCTGAAAGTGGAATACAGAAACAGAAGTTTGCTCGGCTGCGCTATCGGTGATGGACAGCTGCTGCTCTTCATCCTGGAATATGTAAGGCTCTGTTACATTAGTGAATGCAGACTCAGTCAGCTCAGTTCCAAAATGACCATTGAAAGCTTCGACTGTCGTCTCATTATCCAAAGCGAGTACTGCATAGCCTCCGGCCGGGATTTGTTCATTCGGTTCTTGGAATTCGAGCTTTTGATCCTGGTCCGTTGTGTATGTAAGCTCCAGATCCTTCCAGGATTTTGCTTCTTCCGTTCCATTATGTACTTCGATAAAAGAGAAACCTTCGGCACCTTGTTTATCGCTTCCATACACTTCCGTGATTGAAACCTTGTTCTCTTGGAGTTTCTCCTCTGCCTTTGCGACTGGAATGGATGCGGGCACAACTGTCTGCATCAGCAGCAAACATGCACTGAGACCGGCAGCCACTCGATATGAACGCTTCATACAGCTCCCCCTATCTTTTATTGGAATCGTTCTCCCGCATTCATTCTAGAGTTTATGTATTAAGGATTTATAAAGAAGCTGTAAATTGTTGTCATAATACTTCGACAAAAATCGCTAAATGGTTAACCAGAAAAAAATAAAGCGACAATATGCCGCTTGTTTATTTCCTAAAACCGTGTCGAATAAGTAAGAAGCTGTTCAATAAAGTGTTCGCTAGCCGGTGAACGTACACTGCCTTCCCGCCAGGCCACGCCGATTTGCCTTTCGGTAGGTTCAATCAGAGGAATGCTTTTTACATGATGCATATGAAGGCTTTCCAGTGATGGAAGCAAGGCAATACCCTGTCCGGCAGCGACAAGGCCTAGTATGGTCATCATATCTTCACTTTCAAATGCGATTTTCGGCTCCAAACCATACTTTTCCACTATCTGTTCAAACATCACCCTGGCACTGTAGCCGGGACGGATGAGCAGGAAGGGCTCCTTTTCTATTTGCTTGAGTGCCAGCTGCTTTTCTTCTGCGAGCGGATGTGTATCGGAGACGAATACATAGAGCTGGTCTGTCCATAATTTCCTCCAGGACAAACCTTCCGCCCCCTGATCCATATTACAAATACACAAATCAAGCTTCCCTTCCTTCAACTGATCGATAAGTTCTTGTGTCGAGCCTTGATACAGGGAAATTTCCACTGATGGATAACATTCTTTAAAATGCTTTAACAGCCGCGGGATATGCTGGAGTCCCTGCGATCTCATGAATCCAAGTGTAATCTCCCCATATTGCGGATCCTTCATTTTACGTATGTGCCGCTCGGCCTTCTCCATTTCCTCCAGTATTTTGACTGCATGTGCATAGAAGGCTTCCCCATAGCGGCTCCGCACAATGCCTCTTCCTCTTTTCTCAAAAAGCTGGACGCCCAGTTGCTCCTCCAGCTTCTGGATCGACCTGCTCAATGCCGGCTGGGATATTGCCAATGCTTTTGCCGCCTGAAGATAATGCTCACGCTCCGCCACTTCCTTAAAATAAACGAGCTGCTGCCATTCCATCGAACCACCCATAACCTTTCTGCATTGATTGTATGATTTTTATGCATTATACAATAGCATTTTACTATGGTTAAATATAATTACAACTAGAAATGAGGGAAGTATTAGTATGGCTATTGAAATTATTTTAATCATGATTGCAGCCGGTCTTATCATCGGCTTTGTCGGAGCTGGCGGATCGGGATTCATCATCAGCATCTTGACGGTGCTATTCGGTTTTCCGATTCATGTTGCCCTGGGAACAGCGCTTGCATCCATGTTGTTCTCTTCATTCTCAGGTGCAGTGAGTCACTACCGGGAGGGGAATGTGACATTGCGCGCAGGCGTCATCATCGGTATCTTCGGTGCATTGGGTGCATTCATCAGCTCCCATTTTTCCGGACTCATCCCAGAGGATATCTTGAACTATCTTACAGCCGGCATGCTCGTCCTATCCGGTGCGGTGCTTTGCATTCGCCTTCTGCTCATGGGCAAATCCACTGACAAAGGAACTACGGTGAGTACATTCATTTACAAGAACAACATTGTTTACTTCATTGCAGCTGCGCTGCTTGGTATTCTAACCGGGGCACTCTCCGGATTATTCGGGATTGGTTCCGCACCATTCATTCAAATCGGTCTGCTGATCCTGCTCGGCCTATCCGCCCGGCAATCTGCCGGTACAACCATGATGATCATCATCCCGATTGCTTTAGCTGGCGGCGTTGGTTATGCTCAGCTTGGTTTCCTTGATATCAAATTACTTGTGGAAGTAGTGGCCGGGACCATGATCGGCTCCTATATAGGGGCCAAATTCACAAAACGTGTCCGTCCTGTCTATTTAAAGACAGCAATGGTACTGCTCCCTATTTTTGCAGGATTTCTGCTTTTAACCGCATAAGCACGCAAACAAACCGCCGGGATTACCCGGCGGTTTGTTTTATCTGTTCAGCAGACTTCCTACATAACGGAGAAGGTCGTTGGCCGACGTGGAATTATAACCATATTCATCGATCAATGTAGCGACTACTTCATTCATCTTCTTCAATTGCTGTTCATCAGGAGTTTTGGTGGACGTCGTAATTTTGACTACATCCTTCAAATCGGCAAACAGCTTTTTCTGGATTGCTTCCCGCAGCCGCTCATGGGATTGATAATCGAATTTCTTTCCTTTTCGGGCGTAAGCTGAGATTCGGATGAGAATTTCTTCACGGAAAGCCTTTTTGGCATTTTCGGAAATTCCGATTTGTTCCTCTATCGAGCGCATCAATTTTTCATCAGAAGGAATTTCGTCCCCAGTCAGCGGATCGTGCAGCTTTGTTTTATTGCAATAAGCTTCGACATTATCCAAATAATTATCCATCAATGTCTTGGCAGATTCTTCATAAGAATAGACAAATGCTTTTTGCACTTCCTTCTTCGCTATCTCATCGTATTCCTTGCGCGCCACTGCAATGTAGTTCAAGTAGCGTTCCCGATCTTCTTTCGAGATGGATGCATGGCTGCTGAGGCCATCCTTCAAGGAGCGGAGTACATCCAATGCATTGATGGAACGCATTTCTTTTTTGATGATCGTACTCGAAATACGGTTGATCACATACCGTGGGTCGATTCCGCTCATACCTTCATCACTGTGTTCTTTTTTGAGCTCCTGAATATCCGCATCACTGAAGCCTTCCAGCATCTTTCCGTTATACAGATGCATTTTCTTCAGCAGGCTGATACCACCTTGATTCGATTCCTTCAGTCTAGTAAGAATCGTGAACATTGCAGCAATCTTCAGTGTATGCGGGGCGATATGGACATCCTTGATATCACTCTCGGAAATCATCTTCTGATAGATTTTCTCTTCTTCATCCACTTTGAGATTATAAGGAACCGGCATGACGATCATCCGGGAATGCAAGGCCTCGTTCTTCTTATTGGAAATGAAGGAACGATACTCAGATTCATTTGTATGAGCCACGATGAGTTCATCCGCACTGATCAAAGCGAAACGGCCAGCCTTGAAGTTGCCTTCCTGCGTCAGCGAAAGCAGATGCCAAAGGAACTTCTCATCACATTTGAGCATCTCCTGGAATTCCATCAATCCGCGGTTGGCTTTATTCAGCTCTCCATCGAAACGATAAGCCCTCGGATCTGATTCCGATCCATATTCCGCAATGGTGGAGAAGTCAATGGAACCCGTCAAATCCGCAATATCCTGCGATTTCGGATCAGAAGGGCTGAACGTCCCGATTCCAGTTCGTTTATCTTCGGAAAAGAAAATACGTTCGACGAGGACATCTTCGATTCTGCCATCATATTCTTCTTCCAGCCGCATCAGATTCAGAGGTGATAGATTTCCTTCTATACGAATACCATACTCTTCCTCGAAATCCTTGCGCAGATGGACCGGGATCAAATGAAGCGGATCTTCATGCATCGGGCAGCCCTTGATTGCATAGACGGCTCCTTCATCTGTCAGTGTATATTCTTCCAGCCCTCGTTTGAGCAAGCTGACAAGTGTGGATTTCCCTCCACTCACAGGACCCATGAGCAACAGGATCCGTTTCCGTACGTCCAGTCGCCGAGCTGCCGGGTGGAAGTATTCTTCCACCAGCTTCTCAAGCGGCTCCTCCAAACCGAACAATGCGTCCTTGAAGAAGCTGTAGCTTTTTACCCCATCTTCCTCTTCAATGCCTTTATGCTTGATCATATTATATACACGGGAATGTGCAGATTGAGCAAGATAAGGACGGTCCTTCAACAAACGCAGATAATCGGCGAGCGTTCCTTCCCAATGAAGCTTCTCTTGTTCCTGGCGATACTGCTGTACCTTATCCAATATATTCATCATTCATTAACCTCCCAGGCATTGTTAGACAAAAGGCGATTACCTTAATGTATGCCTGGGATTCAGCTATCATGCCAGCAATTCCATAAACGGCGCTTACGGCTTCTGCTTCCATCCTATTTCCATATGCGCTTCATTCGTATACTTATCGATCATGACATCATCCAGCCGGATTGCATTCATATCGCTTGGGAATATATGCATAAGCTGCGCCAGTTTTTTAACGATTTTTTTCGGGTATGCTTCCGACATCTCCAGCATCAGCTGAATGGCTTCCGTAGCTGGCAGCACCTCCCGATAAGTCCGGGATAGCGTAAGGGCTGAGAAAGTATCGACTACCGCCAATATTTGCAGATCCACTCCCAATTCCGGCAAGTATGCACCATCAGGATAGCCCTTGCGATTCAGCCGTTCATGATGGCTTCTGGCATAGCGACCAAGCAGAGATTCCCCCGCCTGGCTCAGCAGCGCCTCTCCTTTGACCGTATGAGTCTGAACGATTTCGTATTCCTCTTTCGTCAGTGTCGATGATTTATCCAAGATCTCGCGGGGAATTTCCAGCTTTCCGATATCATGGAATAAATACCCTGTTGCACAAAGATCCAATTGGACGACATTCATATGATAAGCAAGCATCGTACCGATGACGAAAACATCCAAGGAATGGATGAAAGCATATGGATCCCGCTGCTCAAGAAGATGCCAGAGACTGCTGCGCCCCATCGTCTTCAAGCTTTTCACATAAAGATCCTTCAAGAAGCGGATGCTCTCTTCTTCATAGAGCAATTTCCCGTAGCGATACTCGAATGCTATATACGATAGATTCGTATAGAAATGCTTCTCCATGCTCCGCTTATAAGTGGCTTGGTGATCGGTTTCTTTCCCTTGCAGTTTCTGGATCATCTGCTGAAGGCGATCCGACTTGCTGAACAGATCAGCAGCAGCTTCCTCTTCGGTCTCGACGATGACAGAGGGAACCTTGTTCTGTTTCAGCTGATCGAGCAACGCGGCTGTAATGACTGTCCCCTTATTCACGCTTGTCTTATCCGCCAGAATGATATCACTGCCCATGATGTCACCAATCAGTATGTCTTGGATGCGTTTTCTTTTTAAAATCAATTCCATTCTCCTTTAAAAAACTGCCCTATCTAACAGCCTGAAATTTCTTTTTTGCCACTGACTGCCTCACCATGGCACTTCTTTAGCCCCTCAGGTTTTGCGAAACTGCCTTTCAACAGTGCTGTCATATATGTATGTAATGGTTTCCTGGCTGTGCCTAGCTTCCAAATCCAGCAGCTTATTATATTCCTCTTTTGTAGGTAATAATTCTGTCATCTCCACATTCAGTGCTATCGCCAATTTACTGATGCCTATAAAAGATATATTCCGCTTTCCGTTTTCGATATCGGAATAGTACGATCGATTAAAACCCGCCATGCCAGCCAACTCTTCCTGTGTCAGCATCTGTTTTTTCCTCAGATAACGCAGTTTATCCCCAAATGCCCGAAGCAATAACGTGTAATCTTTCACATTATTCATGCACTCCATTATACCTCGTCATATCAGTAAATCCACCGGATATAAGTGACATTAGTATATTGCTACCAAATAAAACCGGTAAAAGTACTACATTATCCCTAATCCGACCATGCCTAAACAACTAGAAAAAAATAAACTGCACACTAGTGTGCAGTTTAGGATAACCCATCAAAGCCTTGCTGGCGAAGAGCTTCATAAATGATGATTGCAGCAGTATTGGATAGATTCAGCGAACGGACTTTATCTGTCATGTGGATCCGGAGGCATTGCTCCTCTTTCCCTATGAGCAACTCTTTCGGGATACCGCTCGACTCGCGGCCGAAGACAAATAGAAGGTCTTGGGCGGTATCACTGAAATCATAATCTGTATAATGCTTGGTACCGAAGTTCTCTATATAATAAAAGACACCTTCCGGAAATCGTTCATATAACTCTTCTATACTATCGTAATAATGGATATCCACGTCATGCCAATAGTCCAATCCCGATCTTCTCAGCATTTTGTCATCCGTCGAGAAACCGAGCGGACGGATCAGATGCAAAGTCGTATCCGTTGCAAGGCAGGTACGAGCAATATTTCCTGTATTCGCCGGGATCTCTGGCTGGAATAGTACGATATGTCTGGGCATACACTTTCACCTCTGCTTTTGACTTTCAACCTTACCAGTATAGCATAAGCAGAGATCATACCCCAATCTGGAAAAATTTATAAACCACATTCTCCGTAAAGGCCGGAGAGTCACGGTAGGCCCAATGACGCATCCTGCTATTGGCTGTATGGGCATTGACCAAGGGCTCCCCTTGGGCGTTCCGGGCAACCACAATTGTATTGTGATTGAAATTGCCATCTCCTTCAAAATCATAGCAGATGACATCTCCTGGCCTAAGCAGCCTGGCATCGGCTACTTCCCTACCGCGCAAGCCTTGGGTGGAGCCGCTCAAGTACCATCGCAAGGCATTTGCCACAGTGAAACTATAGCTCCAGCTTTCCCCGTTATACCACCATCCTGAATTCCGATCCGGCTCCCCTCTCATCGGAGCCCCGCCTGCCCGCAGACATTGAGAAACATAATTCGTACAATCAACTTCGAATTTCTTATAGGCAGGATTATAATCATTCCACCAGCGTTCGGCATACTGTACAGCTGCCCGTCTGTCATAGTTGAACTGACGGTCAAAATCCTCATCATTGGTTTCATAGACGACAAGCCCCGGGACATGCGGCTGAACTGCTTCCTCGACACGTTCATCCTGAATGATCTGCCCTTCACGCAAACGCGCTACATGCGTATGCACTTCTTCTTCATGATACGTCGCGTGCTGCTTATGGACGAGGAATGTTGCACACAGCCGATAAGTGATGATATCCTCTTCCCCATCATGCTCCTCACTCAAGATCGTTCCTTCCCCGCGAATCTGTGCAACCTTCGCTCCGTCCTTCTCATGCGATGCAATCCGGCTGACGAGCCAATTCCCGGCTTTCTTCCCTTCGACTTCCTGCATCCAATATTCCGCCAGCTTTTCACCCTTCCCCATCTTCATCCCTCCTGTTCTTTCTCCGATATGACATGGCATATCCACGCAGAAGGAGCAAGCCTCCAACGACAAATACAGATAATACGGTCATGAATGTATCCATGCTCCACCTCACTTGTATGTATGTAGAATCATGGCAGTATATGCTTCATGAGCTTGACTGATTCCCCGGATGAAAGCGCAAACATTTTTAGTTACAAATGTGACAAATTTGTGTATCCTTATAAAAAAGGGGGAGAATACGATGTCTGATGTCTTGCAAACCATCTTGAATCACAAATCAGTCAGATCCTTTACGTCCGAGCAACTTTCAGAGGAGCAGATCAGGGAACTCGTCTCCGCTGCACAGGCAGCATCCACGTCGAGCTTCCTCCAAGCTTACTCGATCATCGGGGTGAGCGATCCTTTAGTGAAAAAGGAACTCAGCACCTATGCCGGCAGTCAGGAATATGTCGTTAAAAATGGCCACTTTTTCGTTTTTTGCGCTGATTTCTACCGTCATAAGGAAATGGCCAGCAATCTGCGGGCAGATATTTCCGAAACGATCCAAGGCACGGAAGCATTGCTGATCGGTACGATCGATGCCTCACTGGCAGCTCAAAACCTTGCCATTGCAGCGGAATCGATGGGCTTGGGTATTTGTTATATCGGAGGTCTCCGAAATAATCTGGCCGGTGTTTCTGCCAGCCTTGGGGTGCCTGTACATGTATTGCCGCTGTTTGGAATCGCTGTCGGATATCCTGAAAAAGTGAACGAAAAAAAACCGCGGCTGCCATTTGAAAACGTCTATCACAAAAATAGATACAACGTGGATAAAGGCATGCTCAATGCCCAGCTGGAAGAATATGATCGTGCCATCCAAGCTTATTATGCCGATCGCTCCGCAAACAGCCGGACAACAACTTGGACAGAGCAGACCACAGATAAATTGCGAATACCGAAGCGGGTATATATGAAGGATTTCATTACGCAAAAGGGCTGGGCAAAACATTAGGAAGGCTGCTGCTTGCAGCCTTCCTTCTTACAGATCTTATTGCCCAAAAGATGGAGGCCTGGCTTGCTTTCTGGAAGCATCGGAATCCAATAAGCAATGCTCCAGGATCTCGCTGAGAATAAATGAAAAAGGAGCGAAATGCTCCTTTAATGCGTTTGTGCATATTGCTGCTCGAATTGCAGCCCTTTTTCCATTTCTTCGCGGACTTGTTCATCCTGCTCCTTTTCCATCGCATTTCTGATTGCCTCGAAACCTTCCGGCAATCCGATTTTGCCGATTGCCCAAGCAGCAGTTCCGCGAATGACAGGCCTCGGATCTCGTTCCATAAGCTCTATCAGATCAGGCACAGCCGATGAACTCTTATAATGCGCAATCGCCAGGATGGCATTTCGCTGGATAGGTTTCTTACCGCGCCATGATCCGGAAATCAAACCGAATTTTGCTTTGAATTCTTTATTGGACATTTTGAGCAATGGCTTCAGGAGCGGTTTCACTATTTCTGGATCCGGCTCCATCTCTTCATGTAAATGAAAGTCCATTCCCTTGTTCTTCGGACAGACAAGCTGACAAGTATCACAGCCATAGATACGATTTCCGATCTTGGAACGGAACTCATCCGGCAGGAAGTCTTTTGTCTGGGTCAGGTAAGCAATACAGCGCTGGGCGTTCAGCTGACCGCCTTGTACAAGTGCCCCTGTCGGACAGGAATCGATACACTTCGTGCATGTACCGCAGCTATCCTCGACCGGCTCATCCGGCAGGAATGGAATATTGGTGATCATTTCACCAAGGTATACATAAGAGCCGAATTCCGGTGTGATGACAAAGCTGTTTTTGGCACTGAAACCAATACCAGCCCGCTCTGCCACGGCCCGATCGGACAGTTCACCGGTATCGACCATGGAACGATAGGAGAAGCCCTCCACCCTTTCGGCAAGAAAAGCAGCCAATTTATTCAGCCTATCCCGCAGCACTTCATGATAATCCATTCCCCAGGAGGCACGGCAGAATAGCCCGCGCGGTTCTTCTCTCGTACTTTTCGGTGCATTCGGCAATCTGGAAGGGTACGCCATCGCTATTGCGATAATGGACTGAGCGGAAGGCATGAGCTTCTTCGGTTCGGTCCGCTCTTCTATCGTTCCTTTTTCAAAGCCCGACTGATAATTTTTTTCCTGCTGCTGCTTCAGTCTTTCCTTCAATTCCTGAAAGACATCCGCGGTCGTGAACCTGATTTTATCCACACCGATTGTCTTGCTATAGGCAATCAGCTCCTGTTTCAGCTTTTCTGCATCCATTAGCCGGCCTCCTTCCTTTTATCATTATTTCCATCATATACATAGTAAAAACGCAATGCCTCGTTACGTTTAAAACGAGACACTGCGTTGGCTCAGGGGTAGTAAACAAGTGCATGAAGAGCGAAATTGAATACCCCGGGTTTATAAATAGTATGTTAAGTAGTATAACAAGGTTTTTACATGCGTGCAACATTCTATACAAAATTCGACAAATTTCTTTTTCCGCCACTGTTTGCAGCTCTGCTATACTGGATGTTAATAAAGGGAGGTATGGATATGAGCTTATATGATTATGTGTTGACACAGGATGGCATGATTACAAAAGAAGCACTTTTATATCCTTTCGAGGAAAGAGGGCTGCAATTCGGTGACGGCGTATACGAGGTCATCCGAATTTACCAAGGAACTTTCGATCTGCTGGAAGAACATATCGATCGACTGTTTCGTTCGGCAGAAGCTATCCGCCTGGAGGTGCCATTTACAAAAAATGAATTGATTGCATCGCTCCAAGAATTAGCAGTCCGAAACGACGTACAGACGGATGCCAAATTGTATCTGCAAATCACTCGCGGTTCAGCTCCGCGTGAACATAGCTTCCCTGATGTCCCTGCTAATTTCTATGCCTATATCGAACAAAGCAAAAGACCAGTCCCCCTGCTTCAGCAAGGCGTACGTGCCGTACTGGCGGATGATATCAGATGGGATCTTTGCTTCATCAAAAGTCTGAACCTTCTGCCAAATATATTGGCAAAGCAGACGGCTAAGGAAAAAGGGGCATTTGAAGCCATCCTTCATAAACAAGGCATGGTGACCGAAGGTTCGTCATCGAATGTATTCATCATCAAGGATCAAGTTCTTTACACACATCCTGCAGCGGATAATATCCTTCACGGCTGTGTCCGGAGCAGAGTATTGACACTAGCATCGAAAGCTGGACTGCAGGTGGAGGAAACAGCCTTCACGACCGACCAGCTGCTGAAAGCCGATGAAGTATTCATCACCAGCACAACCAGTGAAATCATGCCGGTCATTGAAATCGAGGGGAAACTTATCAGCAGCGGCACCCCAGGCGATAACACTCGTTTTTTGCAGCGCGCCTACGAGAAAGAAAGCGGAATAAAAGTCACGGCATTTGCATGATAAAAAGACCAAAAGGCAGAGGTCAGTCCTTTGTCTTTCGGTCTTTTATCTTTTTGTATATCTTCCTAGATAGCTTGAACTTGACCCATTCAAGCACAAGCTGAAAATAAAAAAAGACAGCCTCGGCTGCCTCAAGTCAATATTTCTTTAATCTTATCCTTTTTCCAGAAACCGATCAAAGCACAAATCAGTATGATCAATAGAATGATAGCGAGATACATATAGTTGAAGGATACGATACTTGACCCAACCAGTGCATAAGTCATCGTCCCCGGGAGCACGCCCAATATACTGGCGGCTAAATATTGCTTGAATTTAACATTTGTCAGACCGGCAACATAACTGACCAGATCATAGTTGAAAACCGGCAGTACACGCATGACCAATACATAGAAGAATCCTTCATCATGCAATTTCTGCTTGATTTTCTCCACCCGCTCACCTAAATCCTTATCCCCGAACCGCTTGGAAAAAAAGTGTGCAAGAAAATATGCGACGATTGCAGCACCAGCGGAACCAATCAAAATGAAGATTGTTCCCTTGATAAAGCCGAAGGCCAGACCCCCGGCAACCGATAATACAGAGGAAGGGAAAAAGATGACGGGTTTAACTGTATACATTCCCATATAGATTAACGGGGAAATGATCCCGAATGAAACTATCCACCCTTGGATTTCTTCAGGTGAGAGTTTAATATGTTCCCGGACAAACCAAAACAGAAAAAGTACAAGCAGCCCGATTCCCGTGCCCTTGAAAATCTTTTTTCCTTTCATGATGAGCCTGCCTTTCCCACGGTATAGTCCAGTCACTTTCATTGTAGCACAAAAGTCTGTTACCGCCAGTATATGAAGCTCTTATCTGTATGGTTCCAAGGTAAAGGTAAAAACTGCATATAGGAATACTTATTCCCTATCTACTTCTTGGCCGATTAATGGTAAAATGAATTTTATGTGCATATGAGAGCAGATAAAAAGCGCTGAATATTGAACAGAAATGCGAGATTGCGGAGAAACCGGTGATATCATCCTTTTCTTCGGGTCTTTTTGCTTCTGGACTTTCAGTGCTGGAAATTAGACAAGGAGCGTAATAGAGTGGACAATGCATGGTTTGAAGTCAGAAAAAGCGGCCCGCTGACCGGGGAAGTCACAATACCTGGTGCGAAGAACAGTGCGCTTGCACTGGTCGCAGCAGGCTGTTTGACAGATGAGACGATAACATTACATGATATCCCTGCGATTCGGGATATTTTATTGATAAAAGACATTGCCGAAGATATCGGTTTAAATATGAAGGAAATAGAAAAAAACACATATGAGCTGACAGGCAGATACATTACATCCGGTAAACTCGATTTAGCCAAAACTTCGGATTTTCGCGCTTCGTATTATTTCGTCGGCGCTTTGCTTCATAAGGTCAAAACCGTCCAAATCGGTTATCCAGGCGGGGATGACTTTGGCTCACGCCCAATCGATCAGCATGTCAAAGCACTTTCCGCACTCGGTGCGACATTTGATTTCAAGCAGCAGTATTATGAGGTTTCTTGCAAGAAGCTGACTGGTGCCGAAATCACGTTCGATGTCATTACATCCGGTGCTACGATCAACGCGATGCTGGCTGCAGTCAAAGCTGAAGGACGGACAACCCTGCACAACGCTGCCAAAGATCCGGAAGTGGTTGACTTAGCCAACCTCCTGAATTTGATGGGAGCAAAAATCAAAGGGGCCGGCACGGAGAAAATCACCATCGATGGAGTGGAATCCCTTCATGGCGGAATCGAGCACACGGTGATCCCGGACCGTTTGATCGCTGGTGCATTTTTGATGGCTGCCGGTGTGACAAATGGCCGCATCACGGTGAAAAATGTCATCCCTGAGCATTTGGCAAGCTGTACAAACAAGTTGATTGAGCTTGGCATGACGATTACAGAGGACGATGACTCGATGACTGCCTCTGGAACTGCACTTCAAGGTACACGCATCCAAACCGGCATGTATCCGGAACTTGCTACCGATCTCCAGCAGCCATTGACTACATTGCTGACATTGGCTGCCGGCCCTAGTACGGTTCTCGATAAAGTGTATCCAAACCGTAACGGACACGTTGGCGAACTGAAGAAACTTGGTGCAGACATCGATGTAGTCGATCATCAGATTGTCATCAATGGCGGCGCCAAACTTAAAGGCGCAACGGTAAAGGCACATGACGTCCGTGCCGGTACCTCCTTGATCCTCGCAGGCCTTGCTGCTGAAGGAATGACCAAAATCACAGACGTGAAGCATATACAGCGCGGGTACGAAGATATCGTCGGGCTGTTCAGGCAGCTGGGTGCCGATATCACCCTGCATCAGCCCGAGCATCAAATACAGCATTGATATCGACCGCTCTCCCCTTTGGGTGAGTGGTTTTTTACGATTGTAAAAACTTGCTTTTGGGTAATATGACATTGTCAGGAGGAAAACCCGATGCGAATCACCATCTTAGCCGATACCCATATGCCGCGCATGGCAAAGATATGGCCGCCCGCACTGCTTCCCTATCTGGAGCGGGCTGACCATATCCTCCATGCAGGAGATATCCAGGACAGCCGCGTTTTGGATTCACTTGCAGCTTATGCTCCCGTGACAGCTGTTTTCGGAAACATGGACAGCTCTGGATTGATGGATAAATTGCCTAAAAAACAGCTGCTGGATTTTCATGGACTCAAAATCGGTCTGACTCATGGGCATGGAAAAGGAAAAACGACTGAACAGCGGGCGAAAGCGGAATTCGAAGGGGAAGCGATCGATCTGCTTATCTATGGGCATTCCCATATTCCCGTCCATAAGGAGGAATCGGGTCTCGTTCTGTTCAATCCAGGATCTCCAACGGATAAACGGCAGCAGGAACAATTCTCATTCGGGGAGCTGATCGTGGAGGAAGATGGTACATGGTCTCTGAAGCATATTTTTTATAAGGATAAGAAAGGATGAATCTAGATGGATTTCACAAATAAAGTAGTGGTTGTAACCGGTGCTGGAAATGGTATCGGAAAGGCAGTTGCTCACGCGTATTCCCAAGCAGGGGCGAAAGTAGCGGCGATTGATTTGGATCGAACTGCTGCTGAACAGACTGTGCAGGAAATGACAGGTGAAGGGCTTGCCCTCCAAGCTGATTTGCGGCTTCACAACGAAGTGACCGACTTCATGAAGAAAGCCTTCGACCATTTTGGACAGATAGATATCCTGATCAATAATGCCGGTATCAGTGAATTCAAAAATATGTTTGAACTGACTGTTGAAGAATGGGACTCGATCATCAATACCAATTTACGCGGCACCTTCCTGGCAAGCAGGGAAGCTGCTGCTTATATGAAGAAGAGCGGAAAAGGCGGATCGATCGTGAATATGGCCTCTACCCGTGCAACGATGTCCGAGCCGGACACCGAGGCTTATGCTGCAACAAAAGGCGGCATCACAGCCCTCACACATGCACTTGCCATGTCCCTGCAAAATGACTATATTACTGTCAACAGCATCAGCCCCGGCTGGATTGAGACCAAGGAATATGACAGCCTCCGCCCTGTCGATCATGATCAGCATCCCTCCAAGCGGGTCGGGGCACCATCCGATATCGCAAGAGCGTGCTTATTCCTTACATCAGCGGAGAATAATTTCATCAACGGCGAAAATCTCGTGGTGGATGGCGGCATGACACGGAAAATGATGTATGAACATTAAAAAGACAATGCCCTCGGGCATTGTCTTCTTTTTTAGCCTCTTCCTGCTTGGAAGCTCGGATATTTGGTCATCCCGCCATCGGCAAACAGTGTAATACCTGTTACATAGCTGGATTCATCGGAAGCGAGCCAGGCTGCCACTGCCGCAATTTCCTCAGGCTTGCCGATATATCCCATTGGGATCATGCTCTCCACGTCGGCTTTCTGTTTTGGATCTGCGAACTTTTCTGCATTGATCGGGGTATTGATGGCACCTGGACCAATATTGTTCACACGGATCTGCCTAGGGGCATATTCAAGCGCCAAGGTTTCCGTCAAAAGCTTCACCCCGCCTTTACTCGCCGCATAATGCGCAAACAATGGCCAAGGAATCACTTCATGGACGCTGGACATATTGATGATATTTCCTTTGACATTATTTTCGACAAAATACTTCAATGCCTCTCTCGATCCCAAGAAAGCGCCTGTCAGGTTCGTCCCGATGACACGATCCCAGTCTTTCAATGACAGTTCATGGGATGGGACAGGATTTTCAACACCCGCATTGTTTATCATGATATCAAGCTTCCCGAAAGAATCGATAGCCGTCTGGACGAGTTTCTTCACATCCTCTTCTTTCATGACATTACCCTGGATGGCTATTGCATCGCTGCCGCCATCTTTGATTTCACGGACAACCTCATCCGCCTTTTCCCCATTATTGTAATAATTCACGACAACCTTTGCGCCTTCCTGGCCGAAACGAAGCGCCATTGACCTTCCCAGACCAGTCGACGCCCCTGTGATGACAACTACTTTCCCTTGCAAACTTGGATACATAAGAAACACTCCTTTTTCATGATTTCGTATAACCTAAGAGGAACCCGGCCACAACGATCAAGACAATCCCGATACTGATACTGATCAGCTGTCCCCTGGTTTTCTTCTCCCCTAAAATGAAAATACCGCCCAATGTGGAAATGACGATGCCCATCTGGGATAATGAAAAGCTTGTCGCAACCCCGACACGCGGCTGCGAAATGAACAGGAACATATTCCCGGTGGCCCAAATCAGGCCAGGAAGTATATTCTTCACTGTGTACATGTCATACGGTCTGTATTTCACGGTGAGTATGATGCCGCCTGCCACCATGCCGACAGCCTGCGGGAATAAGGCAGTCCATCCATCCACCCCGAACAATCTGGCGATGACCACATAGACGAGATAGCCTATTGTCGAGATGGCAAGGAACACCAGCCCTTTGCGGAAAGCTCCCCTGCTCTCCTCGTCCTCTTTCTCTCCCTTGGCGCGTTTGGAAGTAAGGATCGCTCCAACGATGATCAGCACCAGCGCCAGGATTCCAAGAATGACAGAACGGGTCGTGTTCCATTCTCCGAATACGATCACACCAAACAATGATGTGGAAACAAGCTGTGCGCCTGTAGAAATCGGCATTGTCCTTGAAACGCCAATCGCATGGATGCTCTTCAGCTGGAAGGTTTGGCCAAGCGACCAGAACACCCCGGATAAGAATCCAATTAAAAAGATGAATCCCGTCAGTTCCGGACGCACAAAGAAATACAAAACGATGGAAAGCAGCAGGGCCCCGATCGTTGTACCCAGAATCTGGTGATAAGGGCTTCCTCCGAGCTTGACATTGAATAATACGATACTGCCCCAAAACAATGCGGGCAGGACGGCAAGAAAGATATCCATCACGTCACTCCATTTCGATTATGCTTACCCGTAGTATGACGGGCTGACTGGCATTTTATGCGATGAATTGTAATATTAAGTGCGACACCTTTTGAAAATAGAAAAGCCCATGTTTCCTCGTGTAAGATGAAGTTACCATACCTAATCTTAAACGGAGGAAAACATGAGCTATTCCCATCTTACTACAATTGAACGAGGAAAACTAGAAACACTATACAAGCTTGGCTGGTCTGCACGTCGTATCGCAAAGGAGTTAGGGAGACACCATTCGACTATTTCCAGAGAATTGGAGCGTAACAGTGAGGGCAGCTATAAAGCTGACTCTGCTGACAGAATGTATCAAAAACGACGGGAATTTTGTATTCCTAAAGGTAAATGGAAAGAAGAGCTTAGAGTGGTTATTGAGGAGAAATTAAAGCTCACTTGGTCACCTGAACAAATTCAAGGAAGGCTGGGTATCATCAGCTTCAAAACCATCTATCGTTGGATGAATCAAAGACGATTCTCTGTCGATCATCAGGTCTTCCGTCAAAAAGGAAAAAGGCAAAAACCCCGGGAAACGAGAGGTCGATTCAATATTGGTACGTCGATAAAGGAGCGTCCAAAAGATGTGAAGGACCGAAAATCGGCAGGCCATTGGGAACTAGATACAGTAGTATCAAGCCGTGGAAAAAGTAAAGGATGCTTCGGAACGTTTGCCGAACGCAAAACGCGTTTCTTTCTCGCAGTTAAAATGAACGATCGAAGTGCACGCTCTATGAAGGAAGCTATCTCACAAGTGGCAGCTTCTATGCCTAAGGAAATATTTAAGACAGCGACCACAGATCGAGGGAAAGAATTTGCTTGTTATCAAGAAATCGAAAATGAAATGGATATCTCGGTTTACTTTGCCGATCCGTATGCCCCATGGCAGCGAGGAACCAATGAAAACAGTAACGGGCTGCTTCGGGAGTTCTTCCCAAAGAAAACAGACTTAGCCTCTGTTTCAGAAGATGAAATCCACCAAGCACTATACCTAATTAATCATCGCCCGCGAAAAATATTAGGATGGAAAACTCCTTACGAGGCTTTCCAGGAGGAACTGTCGCATTTAGATTGACAAACTATCATGCATAAAAAAAATCCAAAGCGTAATCGCTTTGGATCAAGCACGCTGAAGCACCTCCGGGCGGTCCAGCTCATATAGTCTCCGATAATGCGAGGATTCCTGAAGCAGTCGTGCATGTGTTCCGCGCATTTTTATTTTCCCTTCTTCCAGGAAGATGATTTCATCCATTTGCTCCATCCCCACGAGATGATGTGTCACCCAGATCAAGGATTTACCAGCCAAGCTGGTAAAAATCGTATCCAGCAAGTCCCGTTCGGTAATCGGATCAAGTCCTACAGTCGGCTCATCCAGCATGACAATCGGTGTATCCTGAAGCAGGACACGCGCCAAAGCAATTCGCTGCCGTTCGCCGCCAGAGAAACGCTGACCTGTTTCCTGCATCGATGTCTGATATCCTTCCGGCTGACTGGCGACTAAATCATGGAGCTTGACTTGTTTCATCACTGCTTTCACTTCTGCTTCCGTTGCCGATTCATTTGCCAGCAGCAGATTATTGGCAACACTTGTATAGAAAAGATATGGATTTTGATTCAAAACCGATACAAGCTTTGTCATATCCCTTCGGATTGCAGCTGCTTTGTATCCATTGAGTTGAACAGATCCCGCATCGGGGACAAGCATCCCTTGCAGCAGCTTGAGCAATGTCGATTTACCGGCACCGCTTTTACCGATGATGGCAATCTTTTTACCTTGAGTCAGTTCGAGTGACAGATTTTTGATGACCCTTCCCTGCTGCTCATAACCGAAGCTCACATCATCCATCGTCAGCTGCACATTTTCCAATGAGCCCTCATAGGACTCAGGCTCAGCAGCTGTTTCCTGATCCGCTTCCAGCTTGGTGACGCGGTTCAGGGATTCTTCATAGCGAGGATACTTCTCCACCGCATTGGAAACTGGCAGAATCGCCTCTGACAGCGGTATGACGACAAGGACGAATGCAGCAATGAATACACCCGCAATCCTTCCATCCGCAAAAAGGCTGGCGCCGAAAGCCAGCATCGTGACAAGCATGGCAGCAACGATCACCTGCCCGATGAATTCACGGTAATAAGACCAGTTCTTCGACCGTTTATCAAGCATATCCTGTGTACCCTGACGCTTATAGAACCGGCTGAAGAATTGCTTCTTCTGACCGCTCAGCAGCCAATCATGGATACCGAGGAAACCATCCGTCACATATTGATAGAGCTCATCCTTATCCTTCTTGTATGCCTGGTTCACCGCACGCATATGCAAAAGGGAGAAAATCGGCATCACGACAACCAATACAAAGAAATATATCGCCATTAGCACTGCAAAGCCAGGACTGAAAAACCCGAGTGCACAGATACTGATGACATACAGGAGGACGGCAGATGCAGTCGGAAGAACCGTGCGTAAATAAAGATCCTGCAGACTTTCGATATCCTCGGCCAAAATGCCGAGCACTTCGCCTGTTTTCAACGACTTACTCGTCGCTGCTTTCGGCTCGACCAGATGATACAGACGCGTCCGCATCTTCGCCAGCACACGGAGGATGAAATCATGACTGACCAATCGTTCGGAATAGCGGAATACCGATCGTCCGAGCCCGAATGCCCGGACAAGGACAATCGGCACATACACGAGCAGGATATTCTCCGGCCGAAGCGATGATTTTGAAATCAGATAGCCAGATGTGAACATCAGCGCCGCAGCTGATCCCACAGTCAGCATACTGAGCAGCAGAATGGTCAGCATACGATATTTATAACGTTTGACATATGGCATGATCCAGTCACGATGCTTCATGATTATCCCCCATTTGTGCTTGCAGCAAACGGACATATAAGCCGCGGTTTGCCATCAATTGTTCATGTGTGCCGCTCTCAGCTATTCTGCCGTTTTCCATGACGACGATCACATCCATTTCCTGCATCCAATGCAATCGATGCGATGCGAAGAACAACAATTTATCCGAAGCGAGCTCCTTGATTACTTCCTTCAATTCATATTCCGTTTCGATATCAAGCTGCGCTGTCGGTTCATCCAAGAGGACGATGGGGCGGTCACTCAAAAATGCCCTGGCCAGCACAACACGCTGTGCCTGCCCGCCGCTCAAGGAGCGGGCTCCTTCACCAATCAAGGTATCGGAACCTTCAGGCAGCTTATCTACTACATCACGCAGCCCGGCATGATCAATCGCTTTTTCCACTTGGTCGTCCGAAGCCTCCGGCGCATAGAATCGCACATTATCCTTGATGCTTCCTTGGAAGATGAATGGATGCTGCGGGATGTAGGCCGTTTGTTTCTGCCACGTATCGGCGGTGAAATCCACAGGCTTTCCATCCAGCTCCATCCGACCGGCTGCAGGATCGATAAAACCACTGAGCAAATCAATGAAAGTCGATTTTCCTGCACCGCTCGCTCCAATCAATCCGATTTTCTGATTTCCCTTGATCCTTAACATGATGTCTGACAGAGCAGGACGATCATTGTCATACATAACCGTCACATCCTGTAAGGCAAGTTCACTGTTTTCTTTCCAAATACCTGCTTCTTTCCCTTGGTGCTTTTCATCGGCCAGCTTGATGACAGAAAGCATTTGATCGCCAGCATCCTTGCCATCGAGCGTTGCATGATAATCATTCCCCACCTCGCGAATCGGCAGGAAATACTCTGGCGCCAGCAGTAAAATCATCAATGCCGGTTCGAGCAGGAGCGTCCCATCGATCAATCGAAGCCCCAATGTCACCGCAACGAAAGCAATTGCCAGCTGTGTGAATAGATCCAGTGCAAACGTGGAAAGGAACGCGATCCGCAATGTACCCAAGGTGGATTTGCGATACTGCCCGCTCACCTTCTCGATCGTCTCCCCATGCGCCTTGCTCCGCCCGAGGAATTTCAATGTTTCCAATCCTCGCAGTGAATCCACGAAGTGATTGGATAGCATACGATATGCCTTCCACTGACTGTCCATCTTCTTCTGGGCAGCCAAGCCGAGCAGGATCATGAAAGCAATCAAAATAGGAATGGTGACCAGCAGGATGATCGCTGAAATGTCATCGTGCATCCAAATATAAATCAATACAAGCCATGGCGTGATCATATTGGACACAAGCTTTGGCAGGAACAGCTCCAGATAATCGCGCAATTTTCCTGCTCCCTCCAACAAGAAAGTGACCAGATTCCCGGTACCTTCCTGTCTTGTATAGCGGGGTCCAAGTTTGAATACACTCTCCAGGAATGCCTTTCGCATATCCTCGACAGTTGCCTCTGCAAAGCGGAAACACACTTTCTTGATGATCAGCTGCAATAGCTGTCTAGCAAGAAAGGCTGCTATAAAGCAGCCTATAAGTGGGATTTGAGATTGAAAACTTTCACCATGGAATAGGTGCGTAATGGTCTCCGCAAGCCATTTCGCCTGAAAGATAATGGCCACAGCTTGCGCAAGCGTCAATGCGGAGAGCCCTAGCAGCACCGTTTTTATTCCTTTATAAGCCATTAAATTTCTGCCCATTAGTATTCCATATGCTCCTTATGATCCACTCGTTTACGGAAAACGTAGTAGCTCCAGATTTGATAGCCTAATACGAATGGCAGCAATGCCAAACTGATATAGGTTATGACTTTCAAAGAGTAATCTCCTGAAGACGCTGATTGCACCGTCAAACTATATGCTTCACTGATGGAACTAATCATTACCCGTGGGAACAGACCGATAAACACGGAAGCGATCAGCAGGATCATGATCAAGCCTGACATCAAAAATGCCCAGCCATCTCGTTTGCGTGTGATGAAATAACCCGATGCGATGTAAACGAGAACACCGACCATGAATAGATACTCCAAAATATTGCCATGGACACTGAACATGTCCGTTTTGAAGAATGTCATACCAAGGAATGCCACCAGTAAAATCGCGTTGATGGGCAGCAAGCTCTTCGCTGCTTTGCGGCAGCGTTCACGCAATGTGTCCATCAACCGTAGTGTACCGAAGATAAGGCCATGCCATGCACAAAGCATGGTGAGTGTCACACCGCCAAGAACGGTATAAAAGTTGATGACATCGGATACTCCGGCATGCATTGTCATATTTTCGTCAATCGGCACTCCTTGAATCAAGGCTGTGAACATGATGCCGAAAGTAAGCGGCGGGATGATGCTGCCAAACAGAATCACCCAGTCCCATGTTTTTCGCCAAGTCGGATGCTCCGCTTTGCCGCGGAACTCGAACGCAACACCGCGCCCGATCAATCCGAAGAGAATGAACGCGAAACAGAGATAAAATCCGCTCAGCATGGATGCATACCAATTTGGGAATGCAGCGAACATCGCACCGATCGCTGTGATCAGCCATACTTCATTGGCATCCCAGTATGGACCGATTGAATTGATGAACGCGCGTCTTTCCAAATCATTTTTGGCTACAAACTTACTTGCCATTCCGACTCCGAAGTCGAAGCCTTCCAGGAAGAAGAAGCCAACGAACAAGACAGCAACGAGAATGAACCAGAATTCATTAAGAGAAAGCATGTTGACCCTCCTTCGTGAACGGATCTGCAATCGGGTCTGTCTTCTCGATATCGTGGTCCGGCCCTTTCTTGATTTCACGGACGAACAAAGTGATCATGACCGCAAACAAGATCAGATACAAAACAGAGAAAGTGATGAGGGAGAATAATACTTCTCCTGCAGTCACCCCTGCGCTGACTGCATCCTCTGTTTTCATATAACCGAATACAACCCATGGCTGACGACCAATTTCCGTCATGATCCAGCCTGCCGAACTTCCGATGAATGGGAAGCTGATGGCTATGATCATCAAACGCAGATACCATTTACTATTGATAAGTTTTTTACGTGCATACAAGTACGCTCCCCAGATGGTAAGGGCAGCTATTGCACCGCCAAGTACAGACATGACACGGAAACTCCAGAATGTCGTTTTGACCGGCGGCATGTAATTGCCAGGTCCATATAGATCTTCATAACGTTCCTGAAGTGTATTCATACCTTCGACCGAACCTTTGAATTCCCCATAAGATAAGAAACTCAACAGGTACGGAATTTTTAGCTCGCCCGAATTTTCTTTCGCTTCTGTATCGATATTGGCGAAAACAGTCCATGGAGCCGGATCGGCACTGTCTTCCCAAAGGCCTTCACTGGCAGCCATTTTCATCGGCTGTGTTTCCACAAGATATAGTGCCTGTTCGTGCCCGGACAGCGCAATACCGATACCGCTGATCAAACCGACGATGATCGCCACTTTAAAGGAACCTTTATAGAATTCCACATGCTTCTTACGCAGGAATGCGATGGCACTTATACCGGTGATGAACAAGGCTCCGGTTGCAAATGATCCCAAGATAGTATGCGGGAATTCAACCCAAAGCTGGCCATTTGTCAGGATTGCCAAGAAATCATTCATTTCCAATCTGCCATTTTGCAGTACTTCCCCTACTGGATGCTGCATGAATGAGTTGGCTGACAGGATGAAGAATGCGGAGAAAATCGTACCTAAGGAAACAAGCCAAATACATAGGGCATGCACCCATTTCGGCAGACGATCCCAGCCGAAAATCCACAAACCAAGGAAGGTGGATTCCATGAAGAATGCCAATAATGCTTCTATTGCAAGCGGTGCACCGAAGACATCCCCTACGAAACGGGAATATTCCGACCAGTTCATTCCAAATTGGAATTCCTGCAGTATACCGGTCACGACACCGACTGCAAAGTTGATCAGGAATAAATGTCCCCAGAACTTCGCCATTTTTTTGTACTTATCATCTTTTTTGACAACGTACAGAGTTTCCATGATTGCTATGATGAATGCCAATCCTATACTCAATGGAACGAATAGGAAATGGAACAATGTCGTTGATGCAAACTGGATTCGCGAAAGCTCTACAACATCCATTTTGCCGCCTTCTTTCTTTGTCATATTTTATCGGAAACTATGTGAAATTAGTCACATTGTCCTGTTACGTTTAGTATACTCCCCTATTCCTATTTGTGATTGTGAAATATTGAACAAATTGTGGCGTAATCGTCACAGCTTTGTTAACAAATAAAAAAATCCCTTTGGAAAGGGATTTTCTAGTAGTTCATATAAAATGATCGTAGGTAATTAATTCCTTGATGCATCCGCTAATAAACGGCTGATCGCGAAGTTTGCAGCTTCTGGCAAACCAAGCGTGAGAGCCTGCTTTAAGTATGAAGGATCTGCAAGGCCATTGCTATGAAAATAGTCTTCCATCAAAGCTCGCTTTTTTTCCTTGCCTGGCAATAGCCAATACATCACATACCAAGCTTCCATACTGCCCAGCGGCAGCAAGCCATCCTTTGTTTGTTCCTTGATGGCAGTGAATGGCATTTGGATGACATTGGTTTCATATAGAATTGCAAAGTCAGTCATCAAATCCACCTGCAAACCATCCGACATCCCGAAGGTTATGCAAGCTCTTGTTAAAAAGATACCTTGGGCAGGTTTATCTTCATATGTGACAGCACTTGCCTGAAGCACTTCCTTCGCGCAAGCAAAGCACTCTCTTTCAACTAGTATATCGACATCATTCGGGCATACAGGCAGTCCTTTCAGATACAGGAGGAGCGAACCGCCGATAGCATAGGAGATACCGCGGGCTTCCAGTAATTCCAAAACTGGTTTGAAATGCAATGCATCGTCTTCCTTCCAGTGTATTATAAGTCTTTGATATACCAAACATCACATGCGTAATGCTCCGTTTCACTTAATGGCTTGTCCATACGCCGAAATCCATTCTTCAGATAAAAGCGGTTTGCAGCGGCCATACTGCTTAACGTTTCAAGATAACAGCGACGATAATGCCGGCGGGCAAAGGTAAGGGCTGTCTGCAATAAATCATGGGCTATACCTGTTCCGCGCGTATCTTTGGCCGCATACATCTTTTGAAGCTCACAAACTTCCGGATGTCCGGGAATGGGCCCGATTCCGCAGCCCGCAACGATCTTACCTTCCTGCTCCACCACCCAATATCTCGAGCCTGGCTTCTGATACAGGGAATGGAAACGGCCAAGATCAGGATCACTCCAGGCTGTTCCTGGCTTATCGGCTCCGAATTCTTTCAAGCAAGTCCGAATCAGCTGCTCGACTGGCTGATTATCTCTCTCAGCTATTTCTCTGATGTTCATCTTTCCACCCCTTAAGCTTCCCTTTCAAAGATCAGTTCGATGCTGAGTGCCATCCCATCATAACCCGGAATTGGGTTCATGCTATGTAAACGCCAGCCATCCCGGGCATATTCTTGGACAACTTTCCGATAATCCTTCTTCATCTTCCCGGTTAATGCTTTCATCTCAATTGTTTCAAACGCATATGTCATCATATCTGTTCCCCCTTTTCCTCTATTACGGTTTAGTCTGCCAAAAAGTTTCCTACAGCCTCTTCACCAAATAGGATTGGGTACAGCCGATTGGGTGATCCTCCACCTTACCGAACACTATATAGCCATGCTTCTGATAGAATCCCAAGCCCATTGATTTCCATGCCGCATGGACAAGCTCTGCCTCCTCCGTGTACTTCCAGAAGCGGTGTCATCCACGAATACGTACAGAACCATAAAGCAGCTATCCTCATTTTATGAACGAGCGTTTTCTTCATTTAATTCCCACCTTATTTTACCATCAAAAATGGATACAAAAAAAACCAGACATATCAGTGTGATGTCTGGTTTACAGTGTCTCCCGCTTTTCCAAATGGAGACCTATTTTATGGAGCGCACGCTCCAAATTGGCTTCTATGATGATTTCCTTCAATTCCATCTGCAAAGATAGGGCCTTCAGAGCCAAATCCGGGTGAAAGCCGGTCAAGATCGGTGTCACGCCGGTCAGCTTTAATAAGGTGGCTATCTTCAGTAAGGAATTGCTCACAACATGATCAATCTGCGAAATACCCGACAAATCTATCACAAGGTAATCAAGATTCATCTCTTGACTTTTTTGCAGAGATAGCTGGATTATTTTCTCAGCTCTCTCTTTATTGATGAATCCTATAATCGGAAGCACAGCGACTCCTGACGTAATTGGAACAAATGGCGCTGATAAATTCTGAATCTGCTGATTGGCATTATCAAGCTCCAGTACAAAAGTCAAAAGTGAAGCCATCGTTTCAAAGAGACGGATATGTTCTTCGGTAAACGGAAAGATATGTGTGTCCAGCCCGCAGATGGTCCCATAAATCTCCCCATTTTCAAAATAAATGGGGATTCCGATAAAGCTGCCGCCACCTAAACCCTTTACGACATCAAGCGATTGAGATAGTTCACTTTTGGATAAGTCGGGGATGATCAATATTTCTTTCCCATGATCGACACTCAGCTTGCATAATGTCTCATCAAAAGGCAGTATTTCCCCCTGTTGCAGCAGCTCTTCCTTCTGATTGATGACTGTGATTATTTCATTTTGGACTTTGTCATTTTTGGCGATGAATAGTGTATTGATCTTCACGAATTCGCTGATGATCTCCAGCACCCCTTGTGCTGCTTCCTCGAAATTATCAAAAGCCCTGACATTCTTAGCCATCTCTGTAACTGTTTTCATTTCCCCGTACCTTTCTTCCTAAACATAATTCGAATGGTATTCCTTTACCCTAACCAGGTTATGTTATAACATCCTTCCGAAGAAAAGTCAGAATAAAAAAAGCGTGCTGGCACCAGCACGCTTTCCATATCAATTCGCTTTTTTATATGCTACCGTTTCGGTTTCTGTTCCGTGTGCAAATTGCTGTTCGTCTTTTTTGACCATTTTCATCCAGGCTGTAAAGCAGCCAACAACACAAGCCACTGCGAACACAATCAATAGATAAATCATTTGTGCACCTCACATAATCATTTGATTACGATTATGTCACGGATTTGCACAGAGAGAAAGCATTTGTGATTTTATTCACAAATCTTACAAATTTAGCGGTCACATTCCTGTCACAATCAGCCGCTTATTTTAACCAAATATCTGCCTCTGGCATTGCCTTCCAATAAATTAGGCAATGCTTCCGGTAATTGGTCCAGCGTCAATTCTTCCAGTACGAAACGCTCTAAATCACTAGGCTTGAAAGCAGTAGCCAGCTGCATCCAAATCTTTTCGCGAGTTGGTTTCGGGCAATAAACCGAATCGATGCCAAGCAAATTAATACCGCGCAGGATGAACGGATAGACAGTCGTCGGCACCTTGCCCCCGCCTGTCAAACCGCTCACAGCGGCGGAACCGTTATACTTGAGCTGGCTGAGGACCGATGCGAGCGGTTCCCCGCCTACCGGATCGACTGCAGCTGCCCATCTCTGACTGGCAATCTGCTTGAGATTTCCATCATACACTTCATCCCGGGAGATGATCCGGGCAGCTCCAAGTCCTTTAAGATAGTCCTCTTCCTCCTGTTTACCGGTACTGGCTTCCACCTCGAAACCAAGTTTGTGAAGAATGGCTACAGCAAAGCTGCCTACTCCGCCGGTCGATCCGGTAACGAGCACCGGGCCATTCCCTTTATCAAGCCCGTTTTCCAATAGGCGCTGGACAGAAAGTGCAGCTGTAAAACCGGCAGTACCAATGATCATCGCTTCCCTTGTGGTCATCCCTGCCGGCAGCGGTACGATATAATCTGCTGGCACCTTGGCATACTCGCTATAACCTCCGTGACGGGAAACTCCGATTTCATAGCTTGTCGCAATGACGTGATCCCCCTGCTTGAAGCGCTCGTCTTCAGAAGATACAACTTCCCCAGCCAAATCGATTCCCGGAACGATCGGGTAAGTCTTGACGACATTTCCATTTGGAATCGTCGCAAGACTATCCTTATAGTTGACACCGGAATAATGGACCTTGATCAGTACTTCCCCTTCCGGCAATTGATCGACTGTCAGATCTTTCACCTGTACGGAAAAATCTTCGCCTTGTTTTTCTGCAACCAATGCTTTGAATGACTCTTTCATCTGCAAAACCCTCCTATTTATATATCCCATACTAGTCTTTTTCATATCCAGACACAATTTATGCGCATTCGTTCCTCAATCATTTTCGTATACCCCTTTTACATCCCAAATAAAACCGGAAGATATTCTATCAAAATCTTGTCAAGTGATATGGCAAGTCATGGGCACTGTATGATATAATCTCGTGGTCTATCAGAGAAGAAACTACTACTTGAAGGGGGTTAACAGATGAAACAGATGAAGCAGCATTTCCTTAGAGACCTGGCATTCCTGGCGGCCGGTTCCTTTCTGTTCGCGCTGGCAGTGAACCTCTTTGCCATCCCGAGTGAACTTGGTGAAGGCGGTGTCACAGGTATCACCATCATCTTGTTCTATGCATTGGGATGGGCGCCAAGTATCATGAACCTGATCCTGAATGGACTTTTGCTCATCATAGGCTACCGTTTTCTCGATAAGCAAACCGTCTTCTATACAATCATTGTCATTCTATTGAATTCTTTCTTCCTTCATCTAACCGAGAGCTGGGGGATTGCTTCAGACCAAGTGCTTGTGAATGCCATTTTCGGCGGAGTATTTGCCGGAGTCGGGATCGGGCTTGTCCTCAAAGTCGGGGGAACGACAGCAGGCACCGCAATCCTTGCCCGGCTGGCAAATAAATATCTGGACTGGAATACAAGCTTCGCTTTGCTGTTTTTCGATTTGATTGTCGTGGCAGCCTCCTGGTTCATCATCGGAACGGAAAAACTGCTCATCACGGTAATCATGCTTTATATCGCTACCAAGGTTATGGAATTCGTCATCGAGGGATTGAATCCGAAGAAAGCAGTCTTCATCATTTCCAATCAAAAAGATACGATTGCCAAAACGATTTCCACACAGCTTGACAGAGGCGTCACACTGCTGGAAGGACGCGGGTATTATACGCAGAACCAGAAAGAGATACTCTATGTCGTCATAAATAAACAGGAATTGCTCCCACTGAAGAAAATTGTCCGATCCATCGATACAAAAGCATTCATCACCTTGTACGATGTACGCGATGTATTTGGTGAAGGATTCATGGATATCACCAAATAAATCGAAGCGAACCCAAGGGAATCTGGGTTCGCTTTTTGGTTTTTTTGAGGTTCCATGCCTTGGCAAAGGACTGGCATTGTATGCCAAGAAATTTTATAATGAGAGTTGGATAATAAAATGCACCAAGAAGGAGTACGAGATCATTGGACAAGATAGAGATCGGCGGCCTTCAGTTTGGTTGGGAACTGGAAAAAGGCAAATTCACATATGAAAATGAAGATGCGGTACTGTTTTGGATTTCCAGTGCCATGCGGGAATTTTTTGATACGATAGAGGAAATATCAGGGATGGAAGTCTCCAATCTTGTTTTTGAAACGTCTGGATATCGGCAGGGACTGGTCGTAGGTAAATATTTTCAGGACAAGCCTGATGTCGATCTTCATAAAGCTGCCGAACTGATTACGAATACGTATGCATCAGCAGGATGGGGCAGAACGAAAATCACGAATCTTGATCTTGAAAAACATACGCTGACAGCTGAGCTGATCGACAGCTGGGAGCACAAGATAAATGTCGCGCAAGGAAAAACCGAAGGCGGCTCCTTCCTTCCTGCGCATTATGCCGGTATCTTCAGCGGCATGTTCGAAACAAACATCTGGTACGAGGTAGAGCATTATCAATTGGAAGGTCATGAAAGTACCATCATCCACTACTTTCCTTCGGAGATAACTGTTACAGAGAATATCCATCAGCTGGCCCGTAAAAAAGAATCACAGCATATCATGGAATTGGAAGCGATTGTCGAAGATAAAACCAGGGATTTGAAGAATCTTGTAAGCGAGCTGTCATCTCCGATCATTCCGGTACTGGATCATGTCGTTGTCGTTCCGCTGATCGGGAAATATGACGAGGATCGATCTAAGGAGCTGCTCTTTAAAACACTGGAAAACCTGCCAGCACATAAAGCAAGATACATGCTGCTTGATTTGACAGGACTGGATAAGGACGTCAGCCAGTACACAGCCAATCTGATCAGCAAGGTTGGGTCCGCTGCATCCATGATCGGAACAAAGACATTGCTTGTAGGTATTTCCCCCGAGCTCAGTCTGCACATATCCAACTCCGGGATTTCACTCGCCTCCTTCGATTGCTTCCAAACACTGCAGCACGGAATCCATTATGCTTTAGGACAAATGGGAAAACAGATCATTTAACAGTGATAGCCCCCTTAAAAGGGGGCTATCACTATAGATTAGATACCCAATCCAAAACTGAATAATAATACTGCCAGAATGACTGCAGCCAACGGAACGCATACTGTCATCGCCCCAAAGGCCGGATATGCATCCCGGTGCGTCTCCCCAGCAATGGCCCGTATAGTGGTGACAGCGTAACCTCCATGCGGCAGGGAATCCAATGTGCCTGAAGAGATGGAAACCGTCCGGTGAAGAGCTTCCGGATCCACTCCCATATCCAGATAGTGCGGCGCCAAGATAGGCAAGGCTATCGATTGTCCGCCTGACGATGAACCAGTGAGACCTGCTATGACCATTACAGCTAGTGCGCCTCCTATCAATGGGGATCCAGGAATACTTGTCATAAAATTCACGGCATCATCGAAAGCAGGTGTTATTTTGGCAACTCCGCCAAAACCGACTACCGCCGCAGTGTTACCTATTGCAATAATTGCTCCGGTGGTACCTTCACCTACAGCATCCCAGAAATCCCTGAAATACTTCCTATTGAGCAGCCATGTAGAGATTATCCCGCCCAACAAAGCAAGTATCAACGCTGATTGTGCCAACGAGTCATGGAAGACAAAGGCAATGATCAATACAATCAGCAAAGGAATCAAGCTTTTCAGCGGATGCGGCAGGTCCTTTCTTATTTTCGTTTCATCCGTATCCCTGGCGATGAAATGTTCGCCTTTTTCAGCCGCCTTTTTAATCATCCTCATTAACCACCAGTACCCAAAGATAATCATGAAGACTGCTGTAACTAAACTTACTTCCCAGCCTGCATAAGGACTTGTTCCAAGATAGGGAATCGGAATCCAGTTCTGAATTTCAGGTGATCCGGCAGACGTCATGGTAAATGTCGTGGAACCGAAAGCCAACGCTGCGGGAATGAATCTTCTTGGTAAGTCAGCTTCCTTAAACAAGCTGACGGCCATCGGATATACGGCAAATGCCACAACGAATAAACTGACCCCGCCATAAGTCAGCACGGCAGATGCCAGTACGATGGCGAGTACGGCGTGCTTGATTCCTACCTTGGTGACGATCCAATGGGAGACACTATCAGCAGCCCCGCTATCTTCCATTACTTTTCCGAAGATTGCTCCCGCCAAGAACATAAGGTACCAAGAGGTGATGAATCCAGCGAACCCGTCCATATAACCAGTAATGAAATCTACCTGTCCATCTTCAGCAAACTGCGGGAATAACGGGATACCATTCAATACTGCGACGAATAATGCTGATATAGGCGCGACCACCAACAGATTCATGCCTCTCATCACAAGAACTGTCAGTAAAACCAGACCGCCGATCAGACCAATCATACTTAACATAATGCACCTACTTCCATAAAAGAAGTTAAACTCTATTCATTCTCCGACTCACCCTTGTACTTCCTTACACGAAGCAACGCTTGCTCTGCATGACCAGAGAAATTCTCCAGCTGGCAAAGTCTAGCAGCATATTCCCCGATATAAGCACTTTGCTCCTTGGAAGTAACTTTCTGATAGGTAACCGTTTTCAAAAACTTGCCGACCCAAAGTCCCCCGGTATATCTCGCCGCGCCTTTTGTCGGCAATGTGTGGTTCGTTCCTATCACTTTATCGCCGTATGCAACATTTGTTTCTGGTCCAAGGAACAGGCATCCATAATTTGTCATGTTCTCTAAAAAGAAGTCAGGATTCTTAGTGAGTATTTCAACATGCTCAAACGCTAATTTATCTGCTTCTTCCAGCGCTTCTTTCTCATCTTCTGCGATGATGATCTGTCCGTAATCATTCCAGGATACACTAGCTACATCTGCAGTAGGAAGAATCTTTAATTGTCTCTCGATCTCTTCGACTGTCCTTTCCGCTATTTCTTTCGAAGTGGTGATCAAGGCACCAGGAGATGTTGGTCCATGCTCGCCTTGACCAAGCAAATCTGTAGCGATAAATTCAGGATCGCTTGTTTCATCTGCAACTACCAGTGTTTCAGTCGGCCCCGCAAAAAGATCGATCCCCACGCGACCATAAAGCTGTCTCTTCGCTTCAGCTACAAAAGCGTTACCTGGTCCAACAATCATATCGACTGGTGCAATAGTTTCCGTACCAATCGCCATTCCGGCCATTGCTTGAATACCGCCTAAAATATAAATCTCATCCGCCCCAGCCTTGTGCATGGCATAAACCGTGGCCGCCGGAATCTCACCATTGATCGGGGGTGTGCAAGCTATCACTCTTTTAACACCGGCAACTTTAGCCGTCAATACACTCATGTGAGCGGATGCAACCATTGGATATCGTCCACCGGGAATATAGCAGCCAACACTTCCAACCGGAATATTCTTGTGTCCCAGAATGACTCCCGGCATTGTCTCCACTTCTATATCTTTCATTGATTTTCTTTGTTCCTCTGCAAAACGCCTGATGTTATTTTGAGCAAATTCAATATCCTGCTTTGTCTGTTCTGGAATGGATGCGCAGATTTCATTGATTTTTTCTTCTGTAAGCCGGAAACTTTCTGGCGACCACTTGTCAAATTGAAGAGACAATTCCCTGATTGCTTTGTCACCTTCATCTTCGATTTTTTGGATTGTGGATCTTACTATGCTCGCGACTTTCTCATCGTCACGCTTGATATCTTCATCCACTTTACCTTTTTTGAAATAAACAGCCACATTATCCCCTCCATAGTTTTTGCATACGTATGCAAAAACAGATCGATTAAATTTGCATACGTATGCAAATTTAATTATGTCTAGATAATAATTGAAACGCTTTCATTTGTCAAATAATTTTATCTTGTTGTAGCCCGGTGGATGAACTTGCCTTCCAGTTTAATTAATTCCGGCTCTTGTATTCGGTCTTTCAGCGTAACCAAATCAATCGCTTTCTCTACCATTTCATTAATAGGCTGAGCCCACGTAGATAACGAGTAATTGGGCCAAGAGGACATTTTGATGTCGTCAAACCCAATGACCATCGTTTTTTCAGGTATTTCTACCTTACATTCCTTCAAAGCATCCAAAGCTCCCAAGGCCGTAATATCATTTGCACCAAATATCACTTCCGGGATATGGCCTTTTTGAATCATGTTCCTAGTCAGATGGAAAGACTTTTCGTAAGTGTAATCACCTTCCTGGATTGTGATATCAGTGTCCTTGTCACGAAAGAAATCAATAAATCCATTTTGCCTGTCACGGCTGGTCGATGTATTCACTTTTCCTGTGATAAAAACTGCATCCCGGACTCCCTGGCCATATACGTAAGAACCTATCCTTTTTGCTGCATTGACATTATCGCAAACAACTGAATGGCACATCAGTTCCTTATCATGGCGATTAAACAAAATAACAGGTATGTTATTTGCAGTAAGCCTGGTGACAACGTTCGAGGATAAGAGTGCATCTGTCACAATGATTGCTTCTACATTGTATTCCAGGAAGTGATTGATTTCTTCTTGTTGAATCTCCTCATTTTCCGTATAAACAAATAATACCGAATATCCTTTTTCCTTCAGTTTTCGAGTGAATAACCCCAATACTTCATGGTAAAAGGGATTTTGGATGTCCTTCATCGCCAGACCGATCATGTTCGTTTTTTTAGTGATCAAGCCGCGAGCCAAAGCATTTGGCTGGTACTTTAACTCTTCGGCAGCCTTCATTACTTTTTTCCTTGTTTTTTCCGATACACTTGCACCTGGTGTAAAAACCCTGGATACCGTCGATTGTGATACATTTGCCAGTTTTGCAACTTCGATTGCCGATACTATTCTTCTTTCCATATCCATGCCCCATATCTATGCGTGTTTAATTCGTTTCTAAAGTAATATCATTAGATGTTACATTTCAAGACCATTCGGATAAATGGATAAACATCACCATTGGTAATCTGGTCAAATTGCTCCATCTGTTGGAACCCGACTCTTTCATAGACAGTGATCGCCCGCTGATTGAAAGCTGCTACTCTAAGGGAAATCGTCTCGGGCTGATGCATTTGTTGCACGGTTTCCACCAAAAAAGAAACAAAGGACTGTCCCAATCCTTGACCTGTCAAATCAGGCCGAATCCCAAATCCTATTTCTGCTTCTGCTTTTTCATACGTCACTGACAGGAAACCCACAAGCTTTTCCTTCTGTATAACAGCAAAAATCTTTCCTTCCCTTGCTGCCGGATTGAGGAATTCAGCCATATCTTCTTCATCCTGATCCATATCATAAAAGCTGTATGCCCCATCATATTTCCAAGTGTCCGCAATCGTTTCAGCCTGGCTTTGCGTCATTGGTACGATTTGATACACGGTCATTCATGCTCCTTCCTCGCCGCCTGCCATTCATCCATGATCTTTTGTTCACGTATTCGATTGTATCTCCGGAACACAAGATAGATACCGACCGTCACACCTATCACTATCAGCAGAATGAGTGCGGTGATGGCAACGGTGTAAAAGGATAACGCAGTCATAAGTTGTTTCTCCTTCTTCATGTAATTACTTCCATTATAGATAGAAACCACATGGCAGACCAAGCACAACTTTCATAATTTTCTTCAACCTCTTGTTCATTCCGGGAATGAAATGAATAAATATATACTTATTGGAAAAACCCGGCCACCGCCGGGTTTCGATCATTCTTTCACTTTTTCTTCCGCTTGCTTAATCTCTTCTTCCGTCGGGGTGATTGTGTTTGCCACCCATTCTTCCCGATAGGCATGATCCAATGCACTCAAACCCTTTTCCGCATCATCTGTTTTGGCATCGGGGCTAGGGAGCTTGTCCTCCCTCTCTTTATCCTGCAGATTCGATCCTGTCACCTTCTGATCGTCATCCTTCTTCCGTTTCAAATAAGAAAAGGTGCCTGCTGCTGCGGCTATTGCGACTGTCCCTCCTGCGATCCATCCGATATTTTTCTTCATCTTGTCACTTCCCCTCCACTCATTTGTGTTCAATGCCGTTTTCATCCTATATTCCTTGTTTGCGCTTTCTTCAAACCATCAAGCTTCCTGCTTCAATTCAAACTCGACAAGGTTCTCCCCTAGGACACTGAGCGTGATATGATTATCACTCATATTGATATAGCCATATTTCGAGCTCGATGTATCCGTGATGCTCTGGCGGAGATTACCCGGCACCTTACGCTCGCCATTCTTGTAGCAAGTATAGATATGATCAATCGTCACATCTGGTATATGCAGGACGTTCTTCAGATAGTAGACTGCCACTGTGTTGAACTTGATATTGGAGTTCACTTCATATCGTTCCAGGAAGTCGCGGAATGGTTCCACACCGCTCTTGCCCAGGAGATCCAGATCTTTCACCATGCTATAGGAGTCCTTGTTCCGGCGAATCGGACGTTTTTTGATGGATTGAACCCGATTGGAGTCGGCAACCGAAATATGCTGTACATTTTCTGTCTCCGGTTCTTCCGCAGCTGCCGTTTCAAAGGCATGCTCCCCAAGATAGCTTTTCACCATGATATCGAAAACCTTGCCCTGCAGATTCTCCGGGAACTTCTGTATCACTGTCGATATACGTTCCATTTCCACCACTAGTTCTTCGTAAGATGTCGTCATGATTCCCCTCCCATAGCCTTTTTCTATTTGTTTCTCTATTATTCGCACTATTTCCTGCATGAATTTCAATTTTTCTATATTGAAAGATTTATATAGTCATCATTCCACCATCCTTATCTTTTCACACCTTCTTAACATAGTGCTTTTCTATGTATGAAGAAGAGCAATCATTGCTCTTCTCCTCCCGATTCTTCAGCTGCTTTTTGTTTATCCCATAGCCGGAAAAATGGATAGTAAACCAGAAACGATAAGACAAGGATGATGATTTGTAATATCGCACCCGAAATGCTGCCGGTAATCATATATCCCTGCAAAATCGGCGGCATAGTCCAAGGTGGCACGATCCCGATCGGCTTTGCAACAAAGCCCCAGTCCATGGCCAAATACGTAATCAATACCGAAATAAGCGGTGTCACGATGAAGGGAACGATCAAAAGCGGGTTCATGACGATTGGCATACCGAACAATACTGGTTCATTGATATTGAAAATACCTGGCCCGATACTCAATCTACCAAGCTGCTTCATCTGCTGGCTTTTCGCAAATAATAGCATTGCCAGCACCAGCCCGAGCGTCGTACCGGAACCTCCGATAAAGACGATATCATTGATTTCATTCGTGACGATATGCTGTACAGGTTCGCCAAGCTCAAAGGATTTGGCATTCTCGGCTGTCAACGTCAGCCAAATCGGACCTGTCACTGCCCCGACAATTGTCGCACCATGCAAACCAGTACTCCAAAGCAATGTGATCAATAAGAAAATGATCATTGTACCAGCAAGACTCGTGCCGATCGATGTGAGCGGTTTTTGCAGCAGTACAGTGATGACATTATGAATGCTTCCAAAAGAACCGACATTCTCGACTAACAGCCTGATGCCCCAGATTACGATGATGGCAAAAAAACCTGGTATCAGAGCAGTAAAGGAGCGGGCAACCGCTGGCGGGACCCCATCCGGCAGCTTGATGACGATATTGCGCTGTACAATGAAACGATATATTTCTGTACATATCAAGGCAATCAACATTCCGACGAACAAACCTTTGCTGGTGAACATCGCCGTCTGATAAGCCGTCTCTGTAATATCCAATCCTTCCGGCGTCTTCCCTATTACGTATGTTACATACGGCGTCCCGACAAAATAAGCCGATAAAGATACAGCTCCTGCCGCAAGCGGATCAACCTTATATGACTCCGCCAGCCGATAACCGATCCCAAAGACCGCAGTCAAGGTCATCAATTCAAACGTCCCCCGATACGGATAAAGCAAGCTCTCCTTTAGCTGGGGACGATCGGCTAAGAAGTCCATATATGACTGAATGGGGAAATTGGCAAGTATCAAAAAGAACGAGCCGATGATGATAAGCGGCATCGATAATATCAGTCCATCACGAAGTGCATTCAAATGGCGCTGCTGTGCAACTTTTGCAGCTATGGGCATAACTTTCCCTTCCAAGAACTGGTTCACCTTACTCATCGCTGTACCCCCTTAACGGATTTACAGCAGTTTATGTAAACGCTTTCAATTTTGTTTTTGTATTTTTGCCCAAATATCGCGATACACTTTTGGGAGTATAGCATGCTGCTGTGCATTAATTGAGGCATCATCCATATAAAGATTCATTTTATCCTTTACTAGGTATATCCGTTATTTAAATGGCAATAGGTAACTATAATCCCCCCTAAAAAAACAAGAACCGTCCATCACCTTGCCTGAACGGTTCTATCCATTATCATGCTGAATCTATTCAAGTTTTTTCGGCTCTTTGAGCAACTGCTGGATGATTCCCTGCATAAACTTGTCCTGGGTCGCCGTCATGCTGCTTACATCAAATACCTCATCCAGTTCATTTAATTGTTTATTTTTCAGCTCTTTTACTTCACTATGGATTTTTTCCATCTTCTCGTCCAGTGCAGCTGCTGAATCTGCAGCTTCTTTCAGTTCAGTTGCCAGCCGGTTTGGGATTTCCTTGTCATATTTGTAGTAAATCTTATGCTCCAAACTGGCCCAGAAATCCATCGCTATTGTCCTGATTTGGATTTCCACACATACTTTTTCTTCCCTGTCGGATAAGAATACCGGTACCTTAACGATCAGATGCAGGCTCTGATAGCCGTTCGGTTTTGGATTCTGTATATAATCTTTCCGTTCTATCAGCTCGATATCCTTCTGATTCTGGATCATTTCGCTTAATGCATAGATATCCGATTTAAAAGAACAAATGATCCTGATACCGGCAATATCTTTGATATTTTCCTTTATGGAACCCAATGAAAATTCAATATTTTTCTTATAGATTTTCTTCAGGATACTTTCTGGTGATTTTAACCGGGAGCTGCAATGCTCTATCGGATTATAATCATGAATATAGGAGAATTCATCTTTCAGAATGTTGATTTTTGTATTCACTTCATCCAGGGCGAACTTATAAACGGCTGTGAATCTTGTCAGTTCCGTCCTCAATTGTTTAAGCTGCGTCAGATTCTCTTGTGTCAGTGGCTGCATCATCTGATTTCCTTTCCGATCGGCGATAGTGACTTCATACTGTCCTGTACTTAGTTTACCAATTTTTCATCATAAATGCTGGTACAAAGGAAAGAACGTCACCTTCTATATACACCATGAGCCCTAACCGGTGATAGTACGAATTGCAAGAGACTGCAGTATGATCACCAAGCGCAGCTCGCAAACAAAAAAACGAGAAAGGCCCCATCCTTTCTCGTTCATTCATCCGAATCCATCAGTCCTCAGTCACGCCGCTCCATTCCTCTTTTAAACGATTGATGTCCCTGCGCGGAGGCAAACCGAACAGCCTGGCATACTCCCTGCTGAATTGGGACACACTTTCATATCCCACATGAAGCGCCGCTTCCATTATATCTGCATCCTCATACAGCAATAGATGGCGAGCCTCCTGCAGCCTTATTTGCTTTTGAAATTGAATCGGGCTCATCGCGGTGACTTCCCTGAAATGCCGATGTAGCGTCGAAACACTCATCCCTGCAATGTCAGCAAGCTCCTCGATACGGAAGGATTGATTAAATTCCCTTCTTATGTAATGGATTACATCCCGGATACGCTGTGCATAGCTCCCCTGGATAGCCATCTGTGCCAGGGCACTGCCATGTTTTCCTTGCAGTACACGATAAAGGATCTCCTTTTTGATCAAAGGGGCGAGCACTGGGATATCCTCCGGTGATGCAAGCAGATCTGTCAGCCGGACTGCAACATCCAATATCGGATGCTCGACTTCACTCACATACATCCCTCGCTTCGGGTCCTCATCTGTAGTGAACTGCAAAGTGCCTTCTTCCATCACCTCTAATATTTCAGCTGGTGTAAATTCCATTTTCATAGCCAAATAGGGGGCAGAATCAGATGCTTCCAAAATCTGACCGGAAACTGGTAAATCCACCGAAGCCACCAAATAATGATTTGGTCCATAGAGTAGACGCTCCTGCCCTAAAAGGAGTTCTTTCTCTCCTTGCACGATGATACAGACAGACGGTTTGTAGACACTGTGTACAGGTCCGTAAGCACTTGAATGCCGAATGAAAAATAAGGAAGGGATGCTTGTTTCACAGATTCCCTCTTTCGGGGCAAAGCGCTTGATCACCTCGGCAAGTGTCGATTGCTTATCTGGAGCTGCTTTCACTATAAAACCTCCTCCTTCTCCATGTCATCTTAAATAGTATAAATCATTTCCTCCCGCGTGGCAGGATCAGGCAAATTTATGATACGAATAAGATAACGCTCTCCTATCGAATCATCGCATAATGAAAGACATACCAATCTTGGAAAGGATGTCATCTAATGAATTCGGAGCTACAGCATCATATTTCCAGCTGCATCATTCTGCCAGATCAATCTCCTTGGATTGGAGCCGATAAGGATGCTTGAAAAAAACTTCCGTATGACAGTTGAAACAGGGTTTGCACGTTATGCGGCCGCATTGGTCCATATTGCGGGAAGGTTCTCATCTGCCATTATCATGATGCACCAAGGAAAATCTGTAGATGTAAAGCATGTCCCGGATTGCATCCTGCAGATTATGAATCTTGGCATCAGTATACACAGTTCCTTTACGATCAGAGCAGATGGGATAGATGAGATACAGGCCATGGAAGCAATTACGGATCATTTGGAGGGTGTAAAGACAATCAATAGGATTTTTGACTTGAAATATAGATGATGATTTGTATCAGCGCTGTATCACAACATACTGGCGATCACACCAGCGGAATTTGCGAGCCAGATCTGCGATGGGATTTTCCCGGCTGATCGGAAAAGAAGCTCCTCCAGATTGATAGCTGCCAGCTCCCAGAAGAATCAACGTATCACATGCTTCCAGGCGGGCAGCATTTTCTTCCCCATCCCAGCATGGGTACATCTCTATCTTATCTCCATCATCCAGCTGCTCATCCACAAATCGAAATAATGCTTCATAGGCTGCCCCATCATCCTCACATTCCAGCTCATAAAGGAATGCATTGGCAATATGAGGTATGTAGCATTCCTTTCGGCGCTCAATGACAATGCTCGAATGATCTTTTTTAGTTTGACAGATACGCCAGTATTTTTCCCCCTTGATTTCATGCATTTTTTTAAAGTAAGCATTTTCAAGCATATAATCGTCTATATCCTCAGCTCGCATCCATATCGAGTTGCTTCCATGCTCTCCTTGCTTCAGTCTCTTGCCGGCTGCCAGATAATGTTTCTGTGTCATTTGTTCACCTGCTTCTTCGTTCATCTTACACATAGTATACAAGAAGATGCTATACTGGCATCATAATATAACAATGTATAACAAATAGGAGCAAGCTGATGATCACAATTAATAAAAACGAAGCAATTCCGCTTTCCAAGCAAATATATATGTCATTCGTGGATAAAATCCGCTCCGGTTTATTGATAGGCGGAACAAAACTCCCAACAGTAAGGCAGCTGTCCAAAGATCTCGAAGTTAGCCTCGTCACGGTCATGAAGGCTTACAAACAGCTAGAAGAAGATGGTTTTTTGGAAATGAGCAAAGGCAAAGGAACTTATGTCAAAGCCCAGCAGCAGCCGGAAAGCCTTCCTGCAGGATCCGATTTGGATTGGCAGCTGAGCATTCCTGATTACCTGCACCGTTCCCAATATGCGCGTTTTCAGGATTCGGATGCGAGTTACCATTTCTCTTCCTCCATGATCGATCCGGCTTTGTTCCCGAATCAATACATGGATCAGCTGATTGCACAAGTATTCATGCAGAATCCGCGCATACTGTCGCAATACGGCGGCATTCAGGGTGACCTGGCATTACGTGAGAAAATGGTACAAAATCTGCAAAAATCAAAAATCAACACTGCACCGGAAAACCTGCTGATCACTAGCGGTTCCCAGCAAGGTATCGACCTTGTTGCTCGTACATTCATCGGTCCTGGTGATGTCGTGATCATGGAAGCACCGACATATCCTGGTGCTATCGATGTTTTCCGCAGCCGTGGCGCCACCATCCTTACTGTTCCGATTGATCAAGATGGCATGCAAGTGGATATGCTGCATGGCTTATGCGAGAAACATAAACCAAAATTGATTTATACAACACCTACTTTCCATAATCCAACGGGAACCATCATGCCGCTGCAGCGTCGAAAAGTATTGCTTGATATCGCTGAAAGCCATCATTGCCTGATCACGGAAGATGATCCATTCAGCGATATCTACTTTGACCGAAAGCCGCCGCTGCCGATCAAGAGCATGGATAAGACAGGGCATGTCATCTACTTGAAAGGGTTGAGCAAGACGATTGCGCCTGGCTGCCGTATCGGCCTGATAGCAGCTTCCGGTTCGATCTTCAAGCGGCTTTATGCAGCAAAAGCGAATATGGATCTCGGCAGCCCATTGCTGCCGCAAAAGGTGATTCTGCCGCTCCTCGATTCCACCAAGATGGAACAGCACACCAAGCGGCTTCGGGCTGCCTTGAAGAGCCGCCGTGATACGGTGCTGAAAGTCCTGGCAGAGCATGCCCCCGACGGTGTGACATGGCTGAATCCCAAGGGTGGCTTGAATGTCTGGATACAGCTGCCTGCTTGGCTGGACAGCAACGCCCTGCTATATGAAGCAAACAAGCGTCATGTCTCTTTCCTCACTGGCTCTGCTTGTTTTGCCATTGAAAATGAACATAGCACATTCCGGCTGAGCTACTCCTATGCCAATGAAAAACGATTGCAAGAAGGTGTTCAGATCCTTTGTGATATCATGCAGGCGATGCAGCCATCCAGCTCTTCTTCGCCTACCTTCTGACTCGGGATCCAGTTTGTAATCAGATCGGAAACAATGGAGGCTTTAGCATGCGGAAATCCTGCTAAAGCCTTCTGACTTCATTTCACTTCCATCATCTCAGTAAACGCAAAAAAGCCATCCTCTTGGGATAGCTTTTTAACCAAAAAATAAATCCAGCAAATTACTGCCTTTAGATGATTCCTTATTATATAATTCCGAATACCCGCATTGTGTACAAGAAATGACCAGGAATTGATTATGCTGCACATCGAATAACTTCGACAGGCCAGTGCCCGTCATTGCCACTTCTTTTTGTGAAACATCTGTACCTCCGCATTTTATACAGCCACTCTGTTGCATAAACGACGCTCCCTTTTTCTTTTTCTATCATTCATACGAAGACAGCATCTTGCAGGTTTCATTTTTAATCTATCCAGAGCTCGGTATCAAGCTGAGCTGATATTTTATAAAATGGGACAGACAAAGAAGGAAGCTGCCCCAGGGACAGCTTCCTTCTTTCATAGCCTAGCTTTCGCAGCTTCCCCGACCATATCGCGGAAATAAGCAATCAATCTGGTATCATCGGTAAGTTCCGGGTGGAAGGCTGTTGCCAGATAATGTCCATCTCTTGCCGCGACGATACGCCCTGCATCTTCACTCAGCACCTCGACATCAGGTCCGGCTTCCAGAATATAAGGCGCCCGAATGAAAACTGCAGGAAAATCATCTGCCACTCCCTTTATTTCAAGGCCCGTCTCAAAGCTATCAACCTGGCGCCCGAACGCGTTCCGCTCCACAGTCACATCCATCAGGCCCAGATGGCTCGTTTCCTGATTATTGATACGTTTTGCCAACAAAATCATTCCGGCACAAGTGCCGAAAATCGGTTTTCCGGATGCACCGAAAGCCCGTAATGGCTCCAGGAAATGATACCGATCAATCAGTCTTCTCATTGCAGTACTCTCACCGCCAGGCAAAATCAATCCATCCAAGTCAGCCAGCTGTTCCACACGTTTGACCAAGACAGCTTTTGCGCCGACCGCCTCCACTGTTCGTGCATGCTCAGCCACCGCACCTTGAAGGGCCAATACACCGATTTTCATCGAGCAAATCCCCTTTCTTACCAGCCGCGCTCCTGCATTCTGTTTTCCGGAGAGAGGCTTGTGATGTCGATTCCATTCATCGGCGTGCCAAGTCCTTTGGAAAGCTCTGCAATCAGTTTGTAATCCTGGTAATGCGTCGTTGCTTCCACGATGGCTTTGGCAAATTTCGCTGGATTATCAGATTTAAAGATACCAGAGCCGACAAAGACACCATCCGCTCCAAGCTGCATCATCAGCGCAGCATCTGCTGGCGTTGCCACACCGCCTGCTGCAAAATTCACGACTGGAAGCTTGCCTGCTTCACGGATCTGAAGCAGGACTTCATATGGTGCGCCCAGCTCTTTGGCAAATGTCATCACTTCATCCAAATCCATGGAAAGAAGCTTTCGTACTTGAGACTGCACCTTACGCATGTGACGAACCGCTTCGACGATATTACCGGTTCCAGGCTCTCCTTTTGTACGGAGCATGGAAGCACCTTCCCCGATGCGGCGGGCAGCTTCACCTAAATCACGGCTTCCGCACACGAAAGGTACTGTGAATTCCCGCTTGTTCAAATGATACTCTTCATCTGCCGGTGTCAGTACTTCACTTTCATCGATATAATCGACACCCATGGATTCCAGCACGCGTGCTTCGACAATATGTCCGATTCGAGCTTTCGCCATCACCGGAATGGAAACAGCATTCAATACCTCTTCTACGATTGTCGGATCCGCCATCCGTGCAACTCCCCCGGCAGCCCGGATATCAGAAGGTACACGCTCAAGTGCCATAACCGCTACTGCACCGGCTTCCTCCGCGATCTTCGCCTGCTCTGCGTTCACGACATCCATGATGACGCCGCCCTTCTGCATTTCCGCCATACCCCGTTTAACTAAATCGGTACCTGTTTTCGCCATATTGACTCCTCCTGCTTTTATTATCTGAAAAGTTCGATGAGGATATTGTACATATGGATAGGGTATAACACGCAAGGATTCAGTATAACAATCTGCCCTGCGATCCAGTTAAGGCAACACAACTAAAAACCGATAAATATTTGACAAAAAAATCTATTTATGCTATAATTTACAATTATTTATTTATTGTATAAAATAGGGTTCCCTGGCCAGGGAACCCTATTTTTGTTTAAGGAGTGTGTCTTGTTGAATAAGAAGGAATCCAGTTTAACTTCGCTAATATCTGCTTTTAGTCGGGCATATCACAGTCAGCACGATACACCGAAGATCTTCGATGATTACATTGCCAAAGAGTTAATTCTTCCCGAGGAAATCGAGGCCATCAAGGCAAATATGCTAAAAGGCGTTCATTTCTTTAACGAACATATCGCAGCTAAACTCAATAATGATACAGCAGAAATTCTCAAATGGATAATACAGATCCAGCTTTCGCCGACTCCGTTAGCGCGTGCTGCGTACTGTGAACAAGTACTTCATAATGAAATTGCCTTAGGAGCAATACAATATGTCATACTAGGTGCCGGGCTGGATACATTCAGCTTCCGTCATCCAGAATTACAAAAAAGCCTGCATATTTTCGAGGTCGACCTTCCTGAAGCACAAACGTTCAAAAGAAAAAGGTTAGCTGAAGCCAACTTTGAGATTCCTTCCAACCTCCATTTTGTTTCGATGGATTTGTCGAAAAAATTTTCCTTCCATCATCTGATAAAGGCCGGATTTAATACTGGTAAAAAAACTTTCTTCAGTCTGCTGGGGGTATCTTATTACTTGGCGAAGGAGGAATTTTTTGACTTAATCGATCATCTATTTAGCTATGTTCCGCCTGGTAGTTCCATTGTCTTCGATTATGCCGATGAAAAACTCTTCGAAGAAAAAGGAATTTCGACCAGAGTCGAAAACATGGTGAAAATGGCTGCCGCCAGCGGGGAAACGATGAAGGGCTGCTTTTCCTATGAAGAAATGGAGAGTATGTTGGAACGATCAGGCTTGTTGATATATGAACATTTATCACCATCCAGAATAAATGAGCTCTATTTTGCGGACCGGAAAGACTACTTATCTGCTTTTGAGACAATCCATTATATTCATGCTGTAAAAAAATAAATTTATCCTTTATGAAGGAACATACCCAGGTATGTTCCTTCCGTTATTTCCTCATTCAATCTGTCCCTTCTTCTCTGCTTCCAATACACGATACTCACTGCTTTGCCGGATTAAAAACAGGAGAACTCCCATCAATGCAATCACACCCCCGACTATCTGCAGAGGAGCTATTTTCTCCCCTAGCAGCCAGACTGCGAGAAGGGTCGCACCGACCGGCTCTCCCAATACACTCATCGAAATCGTGGTCGTATTGACATGGTTCAGGAGCATATTGAATATGACGTGCGCCAGCGTCGGAAAGACAGCCAGCAGGAGAAAGATCTTCCATTCGTCAAATCCGTATCCGCTGATTGGCACCCCGGCTGCGAGATTATAAATGTTCAGCCATACACCCGCTGACAGGAAGACACAGAAGCTGTATACCCAATGAGACACTTTCCTGACATTGTTTTGTCCAATCAGCAGATAGCCGACAACCGCGATGACACATAAGAAGGATAATAGGTCCCCGATGAGGGCAGAGGGATCATCCAATCCAAGGTCTCCCCACCCCACCATGACAACTCCGATGATGGAAATGCCGATGGTGATGATGACGGCTCTGGAAGCCCTCTCTTTATAAAGCAGGAATCCGCCGATCATGGCGACGATCGGCTGGAGCGAAAGGATGATGGTCGAGCTCGCTACAGTCGTCAGCTTAAGGGAACTGAACCATAGCGCGAAATGCGCTGCTAAACAAGCTCCTGATAATACAAAGGCAAGGGCTTCCCGCCTGCCGATTTTTTTGAACTCCTTTCTTTTCATCCATACAATCGGCGCCAGCAACAAACAAGCCAGATACATCCGGTTCATACTGAGGATCGTTGCAGGAGCATCGGACCATTTGACGAAGATGGCTGCAAAGGATATGGCAATGATGGATATAAGCAGTAGAATGGCAGTTTGATTTTGTTTCAACAAGGCTCCTCCTCAGTACTATTGAAATTGTATAACGATTAATTTTAGATCCTTGACTGTGAAGTTGTCTTGATAAAATTTCAGCTTTGATAAAAGAGGTCATGCCTGATCAGCATGACCCCTTCCCGCTTATGAGCAGCCGCCGAACTGGCGCTGTCTCGCTTCTGGATTCACTTGTTCGTCCGCATGATAGGAGGAGCGGACCATCGGGCCTGATTCGCAGTGCCGGAAACCTTTTTGCAGGGCGATTTCCTTCAGCTCGGCGAATTCGTCCGGATGATAATACTTTTGTACTTTCAAGTGCTTGAAGGACGGCTGCAGGTATTGTCCGATCGTCATGATATCGACCTGGTGTTCCAGCAAATCATCCATGGCCTGCAGGATTTCTTCCTTCGTTTCCCCTAGTCCCAGCATGATGCTGGATTTCGTAGGCGTGTCCGGAGAAATGGTTTTGACACGTTTCAATAATTCGAGTGAACGGTCATAGGTTGCACGGTGGCGGACCGTTGGAGTCAGGCGTCTGACGGTTTCGATATTATGATTGAAAATATCCGGCTTGGCATCCATCAGTGTCTTGATGCTTTCATATGTACCTTTCATATCCGAAGGCAGCACCTCAACCGTCGTATTTGGCATCCGGCGGTGAATCGCACGGACTGTTTCAGCAAAAACAGCAGATCCGCCATCCTCCAGATCATCCCGGGCCACCGCTGTCACAACGGCATGGCGCAGTCCCATTTTCGCAACGGAATCGGCGACTCGTTCCGGCTCTGCCCAATCAAGCTCTGTCGGTTTGCCTGAAGTCACAGCACAGAAACGGCAGCCCCTTGTACAAATGGAGCCAAGTATCATGAAAGTCGCTGTTTTCCGTACTGACCAGCATTCATAGATATTAGGGCATTTTGCTTCTTCGCATACGGTATGGAGATTCATTTCCCGCATCATTTTCTTCAAATCCATGTAATCCTCATTCGTATTGAAGTCGATCTTCAGCCACTCCGGTTTGCGGAGCATTCCTTCCCGTCGTTGTGCCATCGTTTTCTTTACCATTTTCGTTCCTCCCTAACGAGCATATAAGAATTCATCATCCCGATATTTCTCCTTGGCCAGCTGTTCGATTGCTTCCAGCTGTTCTTCATCCAGTTCAAGTCTTTCAAATGTCACATCAAGTCCTTTTTGGAAACCATCATAAAAGGCAGCTCGTATATCCTCCATCGTTGTCTGCGCAGGAATGAATTCCTGCAGACTGGTCGCTTTGTTTGCGAAGCTTTGGTAAGCACGTTCTTTTACACGATCACTTGGATAGAGGAATAATTCCAGCAGATCCTCGCGATTCAGCCAGACCGGAATCGAACCATGCTGGAGTATGATACCTTTTTGCCTGGTTTGGGCACTGCCAGCTGCTTTCTTTCCATCCACATTGATTTCATACCAAGAAGCTTCCTCAAAGCAATTGGCAGTACCCTTCGGCTTCGAGTCAGCAGGTATGGCGAATTCCGCTTGGATGCCCAGATTCTCAAAACCAAGCAGCAGCCCCTCGGATAATACCTTATACGCCTCTTTGATCGTTGACGGTATCCCAGGATGATCCTCTTTTACAATGATGCTGTAAGTCAGTTCCTGATGATGGAGCACTGCCTGGCCGCCAGTTGGCCTGCGCACCAGCTCGAAGCCTCGCTTTTCGATTTCATCCAGATTGAAACGTTTCTTTGTCTTTTGGAAATAGCCGACGGAAAAGCCGCCAGGATTCCAGCCATAAAAACGTAATACAGGGGCGATCCGTCCCTCACGGTGCCATTGCATCAGCATTTCATCCGCCGCCATATTAAAGGATGGGGTATGATCACCGTCGTCCCAGAAAACCCAATTCCTCAAGCTGTCACCTTCTCTTTTGAAAGTTCAAATAATCTTAACAATTTTATTCTAGACCTCTTCTTACGACGTACGCAACCGCTTTCTAAAAAACCGACTATCATACTAGGATATATTACTCTTTTTCCCAATGGGTTATCATTTTGACCTAATGTCGGGATTTATACCGCTGGTCATTCCATCCAGCCAACAGGGAGGACAGAAGAAGGATTTGCCATTCCTGTCACGATAGGGAATGATGTCTGGATAGGCGGAAGCTGTACGATACTTGCCGGTGTCACAATCGGTGATAACTCCATCGTGGCAGCAGGGTCTGTCGTAACGAAAGATGTGCCGGCGAATACGATTGTGGCTGGCAATCCGGCAAAACATATAAAGGATATAGAATAAAAAAAGCCGTCAAAAATGACGGCTTTTCAGATTGTAGAGAAATCCCAGTTTCTCTACAATCTTTTTTTATTCGATACTCTTCTGCTTTCTTTAAAGGGCTGTTTTATAAAAAAGATAGCCAGCCACCTACCTATCCTAGCTTTGCTAGGTGGTTGGCTATCTTTTTTATGTTCTGACAGGTCGCTGTCATCAGCGCCTGTTCCTGCACTTTTTCTCTTCCTCGTAACCTACAATAGCGAAGCCCGTGGAGTTGTTTCGCATCCGCAAAGCTTCGCTCTATCGTTTCTTTTCGCAATTTATATAATAACTTTCCTGAGTGGCTCAGGCGATTTTCCCGCACCCAATCTTTACTACCTTCCCAAACATGCCTTGTGATAACTTTTCGATGATTTCTTGATTTCGTACATGTGGCCAACAGTGGGCAAGCAGTACATTGTTTAGGGTCAGATGCGTATTCTTTATACCCTTCTCGATTTGTTGTTCGCAGAGGTAATGTTTGTCCGTTTGGACAAACATAATGATCTTTCTCTGGGACATACTTGAACTTCCATTTAGGCATTAATCCTTTAGTAGGATGAAAACGTCGGTGACCGATGACAGCGAAAATATTCTGTTCATTCAAGGCGTGACAGATTGGCGTAGTGAGATAACCGGAGTCCAGAGCGACAGCTTCCACATCAAAATTAAAGCGTTCCTTCTGTCGTTCAAGGCGCTCCAAATAAGGCCGTGAATCGTGCACATTTCCGGCCGTGACATGGACATCGGTAATAATATTATATTTCATATCCGTAGTTCTATGATCTAAGTAGAAAAAGCCTTCAGGCTTTCCTTCTCGATACATATAGCCACTCTCTGGATCAGTCGTGCTTTCTTTCACTACTTTCGTTTCTGTCACCTCCTCTCGTGACTTTAAAGCTTTTTTCCTTGTTTTGTACGTTCTTCTTGGATTGCTTTATCCAATTCTTCCTGATATGAACGAGTAGCTTCCTGTACTTCCTTCTTGATGAACTTTCTTTTATTCGCATTGGCTTTTAAGTGGGTGGAATCAGTGAATAAGACGCGTCCTCCAACCATACGATGCTTCATTGCCTGTTCTACAATTTCATCAAAGATTTGTTGGAAGATATCTGTGCCCTTGAATCGATTACAACGATTCCAGCTTATTGTAGAGTGGTGAGGGACTGGGTCCGTGAGTTTAAGTCCTAAAAACCAACGGTAAGCAATGTTTGTCTGGATTTCTTTCTCTAATTGCCTTTCGGAACGGATACCGAAAAGGTAGCCGATAAAGATCATTTTAAAGAGGACAAGAGGATCTAGGGAAGGACGGCCATTGTCCGCCGAATAATAAGGACGAACTTTTTCACGGATGAAGGAGAAATCTATGTGGGTTTCTATCTTACGCAATAGGTGGTTTTCAGGGACAAGTTCTTCTATAGTTACGATTTCAAGAGCTGTTTGGTCATTCTCTCTGGAATTTAACATCTTGGCACCGCCTTTTAGTCGTTTCTTCTATTATAAAAAAGTAAGAAAAAGAAGTGAACTCAAAATAAAAAGGCTGTCGAGACTTTCTCGACAGCCTGAAAAGCCGTCAAAAATGACGGCTTTTTCTCATTGGTTCGGCCAAACAGTCTTCGCTACATCAACGATGAAGCGCAGTTTTTCCCATTGCTCTTCTTCTGTCAATTTGTTGCCGTGATGCGTGGAAGCAAAACCGCATTGGGGACTGAGACAGATTTGATCAAGCGGGATATATTTCGTCGCTTCTTTAATCCGGTTGATCACTGCTTCCTTATCCTCCAATTCCCCGAACTTGGAAGTCACCACGCCCAATACGACTCTTGGACCATCTTTTGGAATATACTTCAGTGGTTCGAATGTTCCGGATCGTGCGTCATCGTATTCCAGGAAGAAACCATCCACCTTCTCTTTTGCCAATAAGTCCTGGGCAATCAAATCATAGCTGCCTCCGAACATATACGTGGAGCGGTAATTTCCGCGACAGAGATGCGTTGTCACGGTAAGATCCTCCGGCTTTCCTTCCAACACACCATTGATGACACGGCGTGCCAGATCGATCAAGAATTCACGGGAGTGCTCCCCATCGAATTTCGTATCAGGAGAAGATAATGTGGCAATATACACATCATCCAGCTGCAAATAGCGTACACCTGCGTCATAGAATGCCTGGATGGCATCTCTGTATGCCTGGATGACATCAGCTGCGAAGTCCTCGATATCCGGATAAATCGAATGATCTCGAATATCTGTATGGAAGAGCTGATTCGGACTTGGAATCGTCTGTTTGGCTACTGCCCTGCCAGCGACGATATCTTGGAATACTTTATAATCCTCAAGGAATGGATGATCTGGATTGAACGATACTTTGCCTGTATTTTTTATGTTATAGCGTTCTGTTTCCTCGCCCTTGAACAGATAACCTGTCTCCGGGACATACCCCGTGATTCCATTAAGGTGTTCGAGAAAATCAGTGTGCCAGAATCTTCTCCGGAATTCCCCGTCCGTCACCAGTTCCAGTCCGACTTCAATCTGTTTGTCGACAATTCTTTTGATTTCCGATGTCTCGATTTCCCGCAGCTCTTGTTTGGTGATTTGTCCATTGTTGAATTGCTGTCTTGCTTTGTGCAGTACATCGGGACGAAGCAAGCTCCCTACGTGATCTGCTCTGAATGGTGCCGTTTTTGTCTTGATTGTCATGTTCATCTCTCCCATTTTAATTTTTCACTATCTCTGTTGATCGCCCAGCAGCCTCCAAAGCCTGGTGCAGATCCCCGATAAGATCTTCTGCATGCTCCAAACCGACAGATAAACGCAAGAGGCCATCTGTGATGCCGCGTTTTCTCCGCTCATCCTCCGGCATGGCCGCATGCGACATTGCAGCAGGATACGAGAGGATGGATTCCACCGCGCCAAGACTGACGGCGAAAACCGGAATGCGAAGCTGTTCAACGAATACCTTCGCATGCTCCCTGCTCGGCAGGATGAAAGATAATACCGCTCCGTTCCCGCTGGCTTGCCCGGTATGTATATCGCGGCCTTTATGGGTTGGCAAACCCGGGTAGAAGACATCTTCCACAAGCGGATGCTCCAGCAAGTAGGATGCTATCCTTCCCGCTGTCTCCGTCGACTGACGCAGCCTTGCTCCCAGCGTCTTGATGCCTTGGAGCAGCAAATAGCTATCCTGGGCACCAAGGATGGCCCCGAATGTATTCTGGATGAAGGCAAGCCGCTCTCCCAGATCGTTGTCCCTGGTGATCAGGAGCCCGGCGATGATATCGCTATGCCCGGAAAGGAACTTGGTCGCACTATGGATGGCTACATCCACACCGAGTGAAAGCGGCTGCTGATACAATGGCGTCAAAAACGTATTATCCAAAAAAGTCAAGCACCCATTCTGCTTGGCCAACCGTACAACCGCACGGATATCCGTCACCTTCAAACGAGGATTGGAGGGTGATTCCAGATAAATGACCTTCGTGTTTGGCTGGATGGCCGCTTCAACCGCATCCAGATCGGTTAGATCCACAAAGGAATGGCTGATCTGGAACTTAGGAAGGATCTCTGTCACAAAACGGTACGTACCGCCATACACATCTTCGGTCACTACCACATGATCGCCCGCAGACAGCAGCATGAATGCAGAAGATATCGCTGCCATGCCCGATGAAAAAGCGAAAGCACATGTCCCTCCCTCCAGTTCTGCCGCCTTTTGCTCGAGCGCTTCCCGTGTCGGATTGCCGGAACGGCTATAGTCGAACGGACCGAAAGCATCGAAGCCTTCCTGATGGTAAGTGGAGGAAAGATAAATCGGCACGTTCACCGCACCTGTCCGCTGTTCCTTATGCCGGCCTTGGATACACGCCGTTTCCAAATGCTGTTCGCTCATAAGATGACCTCCTGGTCCACTCTTTGGAATGCTTGCTGCAAATCTCCGATCAAATCATCCGCTTCTTCGATCCCGACCGAGAAACGGAGCAGCCGATCGCATATTCCCCTGGCTTCCCTTTCTTCAAGAGGGATATCGGCATGGGTCTGTGTCGTTGGATATGTAATGAAACTCTCCACTCCGCCAAGGCTTTCTGCAAATGTAATGGTCTTCAGGCTGCGCAGGAACGGATCGACCCATTTACTGTCCTTGACCCGGAAAGAAAGCATGCCGCCCTTGCCTGCGTATAGGACATCCTCCACCTTTGGCTGCTCTTTCAAATATGCCGCGATGCGCTTGGCATTGGTTTGATGCTGCCGCATTCGGAGCGGCAGCGTCTTCAAGCCACGGATGAGAAGCCAGGAATCGAGCGGGGATAACACGGCACCGATGCCGTTATGGAGTACAGACAGGCGCTCTGACAGCTCTACGCCCTTACTCACGACCAGTCCAGCCAGTACATCATTATGTCCGCCGATATATTTCGTCGCACTATGGATGACGATATCTGCCCCATGTGTAATTGGCTGCTGGAGATAAGGCGTCAGGAATGTATTGTCGACAATCAGCAACAGACCGTGTGCTTTCGCCAGTTGCGCATACGCATCCATATCGATTTCCTGCATCAGTGGATTTGTAGGTGTCTCCAGGAAGATCGCTTTTGTCTCATCCGTAATCATCGCTGCTGTTTCTCCCACTGTCCGAAATGGAGCGTAAATCGGTGTCACTCCGTATGATTCCGAATAGAAATCGAACAGTCGATAGGTGCCGCCATAAATATCCTCCGGCACGAGCAGGGAGTCTCCGGATCGGAAAAGTGATAATACGAGTTGGATCGCTGCCATGCCCGAGCTGCAGGCAAAAGCCCGGTCACCTTTTTCAAGCTTTGCGAATCCTTCCTCCAGAACAGCCCGAGTCGGGTTCTTCGTCCGGGTATAATCATAACCAGTCGATTCCCCGATTCCGCCATGTGCATAAGCAGTGGAAAGATAAACCGGCGGATTGACAGCACCTGTCACTTCATCACTTCGGTTTCCTATCTGTACAAATGTTGTCTCTAAGCTACTTCCCATATCGATTCTCACCCTTCTATATAAAAAAAGAACCTTCTCCCCAAAAAGGAAGAAGGTCCAGTCATAACCGAATCAGCTTCTTATCTTTAAGGCGGATACCTTTTGGAATTAGCACCGTGTCTGGACAGACTGGTTGCTGAGACATCATAGGGCCAATTCCCTCCGTCTCTCTTGATAAGAAAAATCACTATTCATTTTTTATATTATAGCCATGTTAACATACAGGAAAATCCAGTCAAGATATTTTTGATAATTTTCCATCAAATACAATTATTTCTGTTGATTTTTTTAGGCAAAGCCGTTTTTGATGGCAGTCAAAGTAAAAAAATAGGATTGACACCCAGTACTTTTCGGTCTATCCTTTTCCTTACAACTGATATTTCTTATCCAGATTGGTGGAGGGAATGGCCCTAAGAAACCAAAGCAACAGGCTGCAAGCCGCAGTACTGTGCTAATTCCAGGTGTTTGACACTGAAGATAAGAAGAGCGGAAGCTTGAAAAATGGCCCTCTTCTTGTGGAAGGGGCCTTTTTTTAAGACAAAATCCGATTAATTTCATTGGAGATATCAAGATTATTACAGGAGGCTATAGGATGGAGACCACAAAGCAGACCCTTGCGGAGGTACATAAGGAATTGGAACAGGATTTCGCAGAAGTCGTCGAATGGAGACGATATCTGCATCAGCATCCTGAATTGAGTTTTCAAGAGACAGAAACAGCCCGTTTCATCGCTGATAAGCTGCACAGCTTCGGATATGAGGATATCCAGACAAATATCGGCGGCTACGGCATTGTCGCAGCGCTGTCAGGGAAAGAGACTGGGCCGACGATTGCCCTCAGGGCTGATTTCGATGCCCTGCCGATAGAGGACGAGAAAGAAACAGCCTATCGCTCCCAGATACCTGGTGTGATGCATGCTTGCGGGCATGACGGTCATACGGCTGCACTACTCGGGACTGCCAAAGCATTGATCAAGCATAAGGACAGCCTGAAAGGCAAAGTCGTCTTCCTGTTCCAGCCTGCTGAGGAAGTACCGCCCGGCGGTGCCAAGGCGATGATTGAAGATGGAGCACTCGACGGCGTCGATTATGTCTACGGCGCACATCTTAACTCTGCTGCCCCTGTCGGGAAAATCGGTGTCGGCGAAGGATTCAAAATGGCCGCAGTGGATAAATTTTCGATCACCATCCAAGGAAAAGGGGGGCATGGCGCCGCTCCTCAGGAAGCTGTCGATCCAATCGTCATCGGCAGTGATATCGTAAGCGCCTTGCAGAAGATTGTCAGCCGCAGAGTCAGCCCGCTGGAATCCGCGGTTGTGACACTGGGTGTCTTCCAGTCCGGCAATGCGTTCAATGTCATTCCGGATACAGCCAAATTGGAAGGCACGGTCCGGACATTCAATGCCGACATCCGCAAGCAGGTCAGACAGCAGATAGAAGCAATCGTTTCGGGGATCACGAGCGGATTCGGCGCAACCTATTCCATCGATTACCTGCACGGCTATCCTGCGCTTTATAATCATCCTGAGGAGACTGCTCTTTTGCAGAGGCTGTTCTCCGAGCAATTCGGCGAAGAACAGGTAATAGAGCTTGAAACCGGGATGGGAGCGGAAGATTTCGCTTATTACCTGCAGGAAAAACCCGGCAGCTTTTTTAAAGTTGGCTCCCGCAACGAGGATACAGGCACACACTATCCGCATCATCATCCGAAATTCGACATCGATGAGCGCGCATTGCTCATCACCGAAAAAGCGTTCACGAAAATCGTATTCTCGTTATTGGGAAGCTAAGGAGGAAATGTCTTGAAGAAGAGATTTGCACTTATATCATTAGGCTTGGCGGCTACCATCGCACTGTTCGGATGCTCCGGCAATTCCAGCAGCAGTTCCGGCGCAAGCGGCGGAGAACCCGTGGAAGGCGGCGACTTGAACGTTGCCATGACAGCGGATCCCGACACACTGGACTGGATGTATTCCGGTGAAAGCGCTGCGAGAAAAATAGGCTGGCATATCTATGAAGGCCTGTTCGCCCTCGATAAGGATTACCAGGCTCGTCCTTTACTAGCCGACGACTATACCGTCAGCGATGACAAGAAAACATACACGATCACCCTGCGTGATGGACTGAAATTCCACAACGGCCAGGACGTGACTGCCGAGGATGCCAAAGCATCGATCGAACGCTGGCTCAAGGTCTCTTCCGTCGGTAAGATCACAGCAACACATGTGGATGCTGTCGAAGCAACAGATGACTTGACATTGGTCATCACGCTGAAAGACCCGTATGCCGCTTTGCTCACCGATCTGGCTGCTCCGAAAGCATCTGCTGTCATCATTCCTGCCGACATTGCAGAAGCCGCTGGTGAACAGCCGCTGACAAATGAACAGCTGATCGGTACAGGTCCCTTCAAATTCGATTCCTGGAAGCGCGGAAATGAAATCGTCCTTTCCAAATTCAAAGATTATCAATCTCGTAAAGAGGAAGACTGGGGCGGTTTGACAGGTAAGAAGACAGCTTATCTGGATACGATTCATTTCAAGATCGTCAAAGACCCTCAAGTCATGCTCAATGGATTGAAGACAGATTTATATGATTATGTACAGTCCATTCCGCTTGATTTGTATGATGTAGTCGATACGACACCGAACGTCGAACCTGCCATCTCAAGCAATGGCTATTCCGTCATCACACCGGATAAATCCGAAGCGCCATTTGATGATATCAAAGTCCGCGAAGCACTTCATGCCGCGCTTGATAAAGAAGCCATCGCCAAGGCAACTTATGGCAACAGTGAATTCTACAATCTGGATGGTGCCTTGTTCACTCCGGATCAAACAGCTCTTTACTCAGATCAAAACATCGATGACTTCGAGGCCTATGATCCGGATGAGGCGAAAAAGCTGCTGGAGGACAGCTCTTATGATGGGCAGCCAGTGAAAATCATCTTCTCCAATGACCATGCAGAGTATAAGAAAATCGCGGAGATTGCCGAGCAGCAGCTGGAAGCGGTCGGTTTCAATGTCGAGCTCGAGTCCTATGAATGGGCAACTTACTTGGAAAAATGGAGCGATGGTGCTAACTGGGATATGGTAGTGGTTGGCTGGTCTCCGTTCTTCTCGCCAAACCAAGCCGGAATGGTGAGCCAGGATTCCAACAGCAGCGGCTGGTATAACAGCGAACGCTGGCAGGAGCTTGTCGCACAATGGGGCGAGGCAGAAGATGAAGCAGCCCAAAAAGAAATCCTTGCTGAATTGAACAAGACAATCTATGATGAGCTTCCATTCGAAAAAGTAAGCAACCTTTCCACTTTGGATGCACGTACTTCCAAGCTGCAGGATTATGAAGATTGGTATGGTCCGCGCTTTTGGAATACATGGAAATCCCAGTAATGCCCCGAGAAAATCGCCTGCGTTACCGCTGGCGATTTTCTTCCATTTCCAAATAAAGGAGTGACGCTTGTGCTTAACTATACAATCCGCAGGCTGCTGTCTGTCATACCTGTCATGCTCGTGGTCAGTATCATCGTATTCCTGCTCGTTCACCTGACACCTGGCAATCCGGCTTTCATCATCCTTGGTGAAGATGCCTCACCTGAAGCCGTCGCGCAGCTGGAAGAACAGCTTGGCCTGAATGAGCCACTGTACATACAATTTTTCGACTGGCTCAAACAAGTCATCACTGGCGACCTTGGAACAAGTGTGTATTCCTCCCAGCCGGTCACGGAACTGATTTTTGCCAATTTTGGCCCCACTTTCAGTTTGATGGCCTTGTCCCTGCTCTTTATCTTGGTCATCTCCATTCCGATTGCGATCCTGATTGTATCTTTACGCAAGACGATCCTGGATCCATTATTCACAAACGCATCCCTGCTCGGTGTGTCGGTTCCGGAATTCTGGCTCGCCATCTTGCTTGTGCTGGCGTTTGGGGTGACGTTCCCGATATTCCCGGTCGCCGGTTATATCCCACTTTCTGAAGGTTTCGGAGCCTGGCTTTATCATTTGCTTCTGCCTGCTTTTGTGCTTGCGCTTGTAGAAATCGGCATCATCGCAAGAATGCTCCGGGACAGCATGCTGGATTCCGTGAACCAGGATTATACAAAGACGGCACGGGCAAAAGGCGTCCGTGAACGCGATGTATTGATGAAACATGTTTTCGCCAATGCACTCATCCCGACAACGACTGTCCTTGGTGCCACTGTTGCGGGACTGCTCGGCGGAACGGTCATCATCGAAACGCTGTTCACCATCCCAGGAATCGGACAGCTGCTGATCGATTCGATTCACCGACGGGATTATCCAGTGATTCAAGGTGTCGTGCTATTCATTGCTGCTATCTATGTGTTAGTCAACCTTGTCGTCGATCTCTTGTATGCATTCCTGGATCCAAGGATCCGCTATGACTGAAGCCAAAGGAGGTACATAAACGATGATGTCCAAGAAACGAAACATTATCGCCCTGACGATTTTCTTATTGATTGCCTTGGCAACGATCACCGCCAATTGGTGGCTGCCGGTCTCCCCTGCGGCAATGGATGCCAACCAGCGACTGCTTGCACCATCTGGCGCTCATTGGTTCGGCACCGATGATTTCGGCCGTGACATTTTTGCCCGCGTGGTCGTCGCCGCCCGTGTGTCTTTAGCTGTCGGTGTCATTGTAGCCATCATAGCGACAGTCATCGGTACATTGATCGGTCTTGTATCCGGCTATTTCCGTAAAACGGATTTTATCCTGATGCGGATTGTGGACGGATTTCTCGCTTTTCCTGCCCTGCTTTTGGCATTGGCGCTCGTAGCGGCGCTTGGCGGAAGCATCACGAATATCGTCATCGCCCTGACGATTGCTTTCTTCCCGGTCATGTCACGAGTGGTCCGCTCTGCCGTACTGCAAATCAACAACGCACAATATATCGAAGCAGCGCGGACAACAGGGACTGGAAATATCGTCATTTTATTTAAATATATACTGCCGAATGTACTCTCCCCCATCATTGTGCAAAGTACATTCATTTTTGCCAAAGCCATACTAGCAGAAGCTGCACTCAGCTTTCTCGGTGTCGGTGTCAATCCATCCACGCCGACTTGGGGAAATATGCTGCAGGAATCACAGATTTATATTACGATCGCTCCCTGGTTCTCGATTTTCCCTGGCATCGCAATCGTGATTACCGTCTTGTCGCTGAACATACTTGGCGACGGACTCCGGGATGCCTTCGATCCGCATAGCATCAAGAGAAAGCGGAAACGGAAACCAAAACAAACAGCACCAGCTGCCTAGAGGAGGTTACATTATGCTAGAAGTAAAGAATCTGCATGTCCACCTGGATACACCAGCCGGCCTCGTCAAAGCGGTTGATGGTGTATCATTCCGGCTGGAAGCTGGGCAGACCATCGGCATCGTCGGGGAATCGGGCAGCGGAAAAAGCGTCCTTGCTCATTCACTGACAAAGCTGAACCCTGAACCACCAGCCACCTACCCTGAAGGAGAAATCCTCTTCGAAGGAGAAAACATCCTGACAATGGATAAAAAGCGCCTGCGCAACCTGCGCGGGAAAGAAATCGCGATGATTTTCCAAGATCCGATGTCGAGCCTGAATCCCGTTTTCAAAATCGGCAGACAGCTGATGGAAGCCATCCAGACCCATCAAAAGCTTCCCAAAAAAGAAGCGCGCCAAAAAGCGCTCGAACTGCTGGCAGATGTCGGTATCCCAGACCCGGAACGCCGGATGCATAATTATCCGCATCAATTTTCCGGAGGGATGCGCCAGCGCGTCCTGATTGCCATTGCACTCGCCGCCAGACCGAAGCTGCTCATCGCGGATGAACCGACAACAGCATTGGATGTGACGATCCAAGCCCAGATCATTGAACTATTGAAAAACATCCAAAAGAAATATGGAACAGCCATCATCATGATTACCCATGATCTTGGAGTCGTGGCAAATCTGGCAGATCGGATCCTTGTCATGTATGCCGGCAAAATCGTCGAGTCCGGCAGTACAGCAAATATTTTTTATGATACGGCCATGCCATATACATGGTCGCTGCTGCGCTCGATTCCAAGACTGGATGCGGCAGGTTCCGAACGGCTGCTGCATATCGAGGGGAATCCGCCTAATCTGATTCATCCGCCAAAAGGATGCAATTTCCATCCCCGATGCCCATTCGCACGGGATGCTTGTCTGCAAACCGATCCTGCGCTCATAGAACGCGGAACAGACCACTGGGCCGCTTGTGTTCTCAGCAAGCCGCAATTCGATGAAGAAAAACAAGCTGTAGCAGAGCAGAAAGGAGTGCTGCTATCTTGACCGCATTATTGGAAATCAAGGATTTACACGTCCATTTCCCGATCAAGAATGGAGTCCTGCAGAAAACGACAGGTCATGTGAAGGCTTTGAATGGTATCGATTTGACTGTCAATAAAGGAGAAACCTTGGGGATTGTAGGGGAATCAGGCTGCGGGAAAAGCACACTTGCCAGAAGCATCGTCGGATTGCAAAAGCCCACTTCCGGCGATATCCTCTTTAACGGAAAAACGTATACAGATGCGTCTTCCAAGGAGCTTTACGAGCTGCGCCGCAATATGCAAATGGTTTTCCAGGATCCATATACCAGCCTGAATCCGCGCATGAAAGTGAGCGAAAGCATTGCCGCTCCGCTGAAGGCGTACAAAAAGACAAAAAATCTGGAATCCCGGGTAAAAGAGCTGATGGAGCTCGTCGGATTGAATCCCGATGATCATTATCACCGGCTGCCGCATGAATTCTCCGGCGGGCAGCGCCAGCGGATCGGAATCGCCCGCGCCATCGCCCTGGAGCCAAAGCTGATTGTCTGCGACGAGCCTGTCAGTGCACTGGATGTATCCGTCCAGGCCCAGGTCATCAATTTATTCCAGGATCTTCAGAAGAAATTGGATTTGACCTATGTCTTCATTGCACACGATCTTTCCGTGATCAATCATATCGCTGACCGCGTCGCTGTCATGTATCTAGGCAAAGTGATGGAAAAATCCAATCGCGAAACATTCCAGACGCATGCACAGCATCCCTATACAAATGCGCTGCTATCTGCTGTGCCTTTGCCGGATCCCGATAAAGAACGGGCACGGGAACGCATTGTGTTGAAAGGCGAACTGCCTTCCCCTGCCAACCCGCCATCCGGCTGCGTGTTCCATACCCGCTGCCCGAAAGCGACGGAATTCTGCAAAACCAACATACCCGCCCCGGAAGAACGCGGTGTTCCTGGACAGGAAGTAGCTTGCTTCTTTCCAGTCGGTGCGGAGGAGAATGCCAGGATTACATTATAAGAAAAGCAACCTGCACGTGCAGGTTGCTTTTTATGTACCCTTACCATTTTTCCCGGATCAGCTCCACACTCTTTCTATCCCCATCAATTCCCGACCTTCGAATTTCATTATATATCTGGCTTAGTTGATTGTAATAAAAAATCCAAACCATACCGACTATCATAATAGCCCATCATCAGTGTCGTGACAGCGCCATGTGTACCTATTTTTAGATCCCTGATAGATTCTCAGTAAATCCTCCATACTGCCATAAGCCCTTTTTTGACAGTCTGCATTCGACTCGCCTCCTGGAAAGGAGGAGTTTGGGTCGGCAAAAGATTCCTTTAACGAAGGAGATAATTCCTTATCGAAGATCCGCGTATCACTCGGAGCAAAGACGCGTTCCCGCAGATCCTCGATTTCATCCACTTCTTTTTCCGCATATTCCGCCAAGCAACGGATTGTTTCAACTGCACGTGTGTATGGACTGGAAACAAAAAGTTCCATCCCATCACCCTTCAAGGATTTGGCAACCTTTAAAGCATCCCGCCTACCTTTATCAGTCAAAGCTCTCGTTCTTTGATTACCTTCCTTGGGAGATTCGCCATGCCTTATCACATAAATGATGGTAGTTATATTTACACCCCTGATCCTCATTTTCACAGACAAAATCCAGTCTAATCAAACACGCTCAGTTTGTCAGGGTTACGCAGAAATCCAAACAGCATTTGAACCTGCGCCTCCGTATTTCTTTTCAGCGACAATGGCGGGAGCTTGGTTTCGTCAAAGAATCCGACTTCGCTTGTCTCCGCGCTTCCCTGCGCTCCCCCGCCGACAATCTCGCATTGCAGGAAGATTTTGTAGTAATGGAACATTTGCGGTTTGTCGGTATGTTTATCTGAATCCAGCACTGCTAAAAGTTTCTTTGGCATCACGTCGTATCCAGACTCCTCTTTGATTTCCTTTACCGCATTTTCACCAGCCGATAATCCCACCTCACAAAATCCGCCAGGCAGCGACCAGCGATCGTCCATCTTCTCCTTCACCAACAGCAGTTTTCCATCCCGGAACACGACTCCTCGTATATCCAGCTTAGGTGTGGGATAACCTTTTTCGGCTGCGAGCATCCCCCTGACTTGTTCTTTTGACTGCACACTATAATCAGCAATGATTTCCGCGCTGAGCTGCTGCAGCTCCTCGTATCTCTCCCGATCGAATACATCCTTTGAAAAATGCAGCCCTGCCTGGGAAATTGCCTGTATCCTCCTGGCCCATTCCAACCATTTTTCCAAGACTATCACCTATCATCCGTAATCTTATTTATGCTTCGTCCACTAGTTTATGCTTCTGTTCCTGAATAGTGATGGCTCTTTCGGAATTTGGGTGCTGCCCGCATCATAAATACATTGTTTCTCCAGCATTGTCTTGCGCTGCTGCAGATTTTCAACGTGCCGGAATAATAAGCTGATACTAAAGGGGGATTGATGGCAGGTTCTGTCAGCTTCCAGATAACACTTGAGCCGCCTGCTTCGGATACGTTTTCGTCCTGCCTCCTGCCATATGCCATAGGTGCTTGGAGAATTGGCATAGAGCTTCTGCCAGCTGATTCGTCAAATAATGGCCATCCCGCCTTTTCCCCGGTACCTGCCCTAGGCATTGTCTTTCTCCCATTCACTCAAATACATCCTTGCTGTTACATTGTTGGGATTTTCCATCTTCGAGATAAGCTCCAGACTATTCCCATCCAAATCATTGAAATGAATCTTCGCATGTGCCATTCCATCATGTGCCATCACAAAAGGCTCATGAGGGCCGAAGCCAAACGCCTCCCTTGGCCGATATCCTCTTTCCCTCAACCACTCCGAGGCACGTTTCAGATTCTCCAAGCTTACTTGAAATGCGACATGCCTGATCGATGGATGATAATCAAGCTCTGCCTTGTCCGATTCCCAGAGACCAAGCCAGCTGTGGCCCTTTTTTATCCAAAAGAATGCCAATCTATCCTCATGGATATGGGAGAGTTCGAGTCCCAGTCCCTCATAGAATGCAATGGATTCCTTTAAATCACTTACTGGCAGATGTGCTTCATATAATCCTTCTATCAAATAAAACACTCCTTCCTTGATTGTATAATCAGAATATAACAACTAAAAATAGAAATGCTGATATAATTCATACCCCACCATGATTTAGTATCGATATATTATTTATTCAGTTAATTTTTCTATCTTCCAATTGCTTTTCACCCCAATAACAAATCGCATCTAATACAGGAATCAATGATTTTCCTTGTTCTGATAAACTATATTCTACTTTTGGAGGAACTTGCGCATATTCTTTTCTAACTATCAATTGATCCTTTTCTAATTCCTTTAACGTATTGGTCAAGGATTTATATGAGATTTTATCAATCACACGTTTTAACTCGGTGTAACGAATCGGTCCATTACTTGTATATAGGGTATATAAAATTATCATTTTATATTTTCCACCTATCAATGACAAAGTGTATCCAAATCCAGTATTTTTCAAATCCCCATTATATCCGAATGATCGTATATCCATTTCACACTCTCCTTTTGGTTAGTATCGCACTTTCATTACCATACTTGTTTAGAGTCAAAACCCGAAATAAAATGAATGCAGATATAAAGAACACAATATAGGAGGAATAGGAAATGAAAACAATTATTTATGCACACCCCTGGGAAGGTAGCTTTAACCATGCAATTTTAACTTCGATCACAAAAGATTTAGAATCAAAGAAAGAAACATTCCAAGTGATAGATCTGTATAAAGATGAATTTAATCCAGCATTTACCGCAGAAGAATTAAAGTTTTTTAATAAGGGTGAAACGCCATACGAATTAGTTAAGCAATATCAAAAACTACTAAACCAAGCAACTGAGTTGATTTTTATTTTTCCTGTTTGGTGGTGGGATTTACCAGCCATATTAAAAGGTTTCATCGATAAAGTAATGCTATCGGGTTTTGCTATCTTAGAAACTAAAGAAACAGGTGCTTTGACTGGATTATTGACCAACATAAGAAAAACAACCGTCATCACCACTTCTACATCGGAAAAAGAGTATCTTGAAAATGAAGCAGGGAATGCTATTCAAGGTGTTTTTATAAATCGAACTCTTGCTGATCTCGGAATTAAAAACGAACATACTAAATGGATTAATTTTTCTAGGGTGAACTTGACAACTGATGATAATAGACATCTATTTTTAAAAGAACTTCCTCAAATGATATAAGGTCAATCCAAAGCCTTCCATGAGGGGCTTCAGCAACTCGAATGACCAGAGTTCCTTCTGAATTAAATGCTGCAAAGATGTTGCCGGGAATGACTGATTCTGACGTATGTAAAAGGCTGTGGAACTTTCTCCACGGCCCTATTCTAATCTCCATTTATCTCGGTTCTTCCAATTTGACTGTTTATCCATCATTCCAGACTTTCCGCCAACTTGGTAAAGATGACTCCCAGAGCATGCGCCCCGGCGTCCGGATAGCCAAGGCTGCGCTCCCCTACCGTACCGGCGCGTCCCATCCGGGCAACGATTTCCTTTGTCTTTTCAGCTCCGTTCACCGCAGCATCCGCCCCCTTCCGGAAAGCAGCCTTCACGTCTTCACCTGCTGCGGCACTCTGCTGCCAGCTGTCTGCACATGGAGCGAGGGCATCGATCAATGTCTTATCGCCAACTTCCGCACCGCGGCCGAAGGAACGTTCCCCGATATCCTGAATTGCCGTGACGATACGCTGCAGCGTATCAGCGAATGCTGGTACAGAAAGCTCGTTTTTCCCTTCTGCCGCTTTACCCGCAGCTCGGAACGCTCCGCCCCAAATCGGACCTGAAGCACCCCCGCAATGCTCCATGATCACCATGGAAGCGTCGTCGAGGAAGCGTGCAATTGTCAGATCATCTTGACTGAGAATCTGCTTCCACTCCCGTTTCAATTGACGGAAGCCTTTTGCCACACTATTTCCGAAATCGCCATCTCCCGCGTGTGTATCCAGCTTATTGAAAGCCGCTTCATTCTCAATGATGATTTCACTCATTTTATCGACTAAGTAGATGATATTTTCCAGCGTGATGGAATCTTCTTTTACTTGTGCATACGAACTGTCCGTTTCCACCCGGAAAGAAGCAACCGCATCCTCCGCTGATTCTTCCCGCTCTTCAAATGGCGGCTGCTCGACCGGTCCGTCGATCTTGAAAGCAGGTGTATCCGAATGGCTGGAAAGCAGCGTGCGCAGCTCCTCATCAAGTGACATGATCGTCACCGAAACACCGGACATATCGATGCTCGTCATATAATTGCCGACGAATATGCGGTTTATTTTTATATGACGCTCTGCCAGTTCCCGATTGACTGACTGATTGAACAGATACAGCTCCTGCAATGGCGTCCCGCCGAATCCATTGATCAGCAATGCCGCGTCTTCTTCCGGCTCTCCTTCTTTCAGTAAGTCATCTACCATACGTTTCGCCAATTCATCCGCTGTCAGTACTTTTTCACGTCTTATCCCTGGTTCCCCATGAATACCCACACCGTATTCCATCTCATCCTCTGCCAGTTCGAAAGTCGGTTCGCCTCCAGGCAGGGTGCAGGATGTCAAGGCTACGCCGATACTGCGTGTCCGCGAAACAGCCTTCTCGGCAGCGGCTTTCACTTGCTGCAGGTCGCGCCCCTCGGCTGCTGCTGCACCGGCAATCTTATGTACAAGGACGACACCGGCAACACCTCGCCTCCCGACCGTATATAAACTATCCTCAACCGCGATATCATCATCGACCTTCACATAATCCACTTCCAGTCCATCTTCCTTGGCCAGGTGAGCTGCATTCTTGAAGTTCATGATATCCCCGCTGTAATTTTTGATGATGAGCAATGTACCCTTCTCACCAGCTGTCTCCTTGATCGCTTGATACACCTGGATTTGGGAAGGGGAAGCAAACATATCACCGCATACCGCGGCATCCAGCATGCCTTCCCCGACAAAACCGGCATGCGAAGGCTCATGCCCGCTCCCGCCCCCGCTGATCAGCGTCACCTTATCCGTTTGCGGTCGTTTCTTTTTGATCACTTTATACTTTTTCAATAACTCGAGCTCCGGGTGCGCCAATACCAGCCCGTGGCACATTTCCAGGACAACATCCTCTGGGCGATTGATGATTTTCTTCATTGGTCATCCTCCTCTTATCCAAGCAAAAGTGTCTATCTTCCTTCAGCTTAACAGAACGAATCAAGAATTGCACAGACTAGGTTGACAAGTCTGAAAAGTTTGGATACAATCACTAAAAAAATAGTTTTCTTATCAAGAGAGGCGGAGGGACTGACCCTGTGAAGCCTCGGCAACCGACTGTCAGCAGCACGGTGCCAATTTCAGAAGGATGATGCATCCTGAAGATGAGAAGCGTGTACGGATAGTTACAGACCCGGCAGCCCTTCTCTTTTATATGGAGAAGGGCTGCTTTCGTATACGCCTTGATAAGCAAGCTTGATTGGAGTGTAAACATGACCAAGAATGTGAAATTTGCTTATTGGGTACCAAATGTGAGCGGCGGTTTGGTCATTTCCAAGCTGCCGCAAAAGACGGATTGGAGTTTCGAAGCAAATAAACGCTATGCGCAAATCGCCGAACAGAATGGCTTTGAATATGCCCTGCTGCAAACACGCTTCATCGCAAGCTATGGTGCAGACAAACAGCTCGAGGCGATAACACTCGCCTCGGCCCTTGCCAGTGTCACCGAGAAACTGAACCTTATTTCGGCTGTCCACCCTGGGCTTTGGCATCCAGGCGTCTATGCCAAGATGCTTGCCACTTTGGATCATATCAGCGGCGGCCGTGCTGCTGTGAATATCGTCAGCGGCTGGTTCAAGCAGGAATTCATCAGCTACGGCGAGCATTGGCTCGATCATGATGAACGCTACCGTCGTTCCGAGGAATTCATCCGCGTGCTTCGGGCATTGTGGGAAGAAGAACAAGCTACCTATCGGGGAGACTTTTATCGATTGACGGATGCCCCATTGAAGCCAAAGCCCAAAAATCGGATTCCAATCTTCCAGGGCGGTAATTCAGAGGTTGCCAGGGACATGGCTGCCCGTGTTTCCGATTATTATTTCATGAATGGCAATACACTGGAGGGGTTCCAGCAGCAAATCCAGGATGTAAAAGCCCGAGCAGCCAAACAAGGACGGGATGTCAAATTCGCCGTAAACGGCTTTGCCATCGTCCGGGACACAGAAGAAGAAGCCGTATCCCTTCTGCGTGACATCGTAGCGCACGCCGATGATGAAGCCGTGGAAGGATTCCGGGAATCCGTCAAGGACGCAGGCCAGGCAACACGCAGCAAGCAAGGCATGTGGGCAGACTCCTCTTTTGAGGACCTTGTCCAATATAATGACGGCTTCAAAACCGGTCTGATCGGTACAGCCGAACAAGTAGCCGACCAAATCATCCGCTTGAAACAAATCGGTGTCGACCTTGTCCTGACCGGCCACTTCCATTATGAAGAGGATTTGGAGCGCTTCGGTCGTCAAGTCATCCCGCTCGTCCGTGAAAGGGAAGCAGCTTTGACACATGCAAAACAGCCCACTTGATGTGGGCTGTTCACTTATGCACAGGAGCAATCACTTTAAGCTTTTCACCAAGTTGAACCAAACTTTACCCGCATGCTCAGAAGCTGATTCCCCCTCATTACAGTACCCACTTGCCTCATAGAAAGGCACCAAATGATCCAAGCATGTCAGGGTGATTCCCTGCCTTTGATATCTCACACACATTTTTTCCAATTCATTTAACAGCTTTACCGCAATCCCTTTCCCTCTATGGTGAGGATGCACCGCCAAACTGAGTATGCTTTGAAATCCCCCGCTTGGCGGATTAGGGATTGTATGTTCAAACAATTCATCTGTGATATAACGCTGAGGTATGACTGGACCGACGACATAGCCGAGGATCTTATCGCGGCTATCTCTTGCCACGATGAATGAATCTGCTATAATCTCAATCCTCTCCAGCATGGCTTCTTTCGTCGCCGCTTCATCAGGTGTGAAGCCAGCATATTCAATATCCATCAGTTCTTCTAAATCCTCTCGATGTGGTACAGTAAAGTGAATGTCCATATTATTTATCCCCTGCCATTTTCAAACAATATCATTATATAATCATTATACTACACTAGCTCTCCAAGGAAGGAGTGATTGACATGCATGCAAAAGACTATCTCGCAGTCTGCTTTGCCGATCTTGAACTAGTACCAAGCATTTATCATCGATGGCATACTGGCATGCATATAGCGCTCGGCGGAGATAGCCATCAATTACTGGACAATGACCAGCTCAATATGGATCTGTTCCATCTCGTCTATCATCAAGCATTGACCATTCTCAGGCATTTATTTGATTCAGACGATGAGCTTTATCTAGCTGCCAATCTATATAAGGGGAAACGTGGACGAATAAAGAAGACAAATCTATTTAGACCATTTATAAGAAGGAAAAAGTTGCTCTATCAGATTCGGGCTCACACATTGCCTTACCCGTTTGAAGATGAAAGTCTGTTCGAATACCAGCAGTTTTCCCTCAAGTGCAGACCAGCTGATATCCGGATTCCAGCGCTGCTGAAAGCTGCATGCAATAAGGATTTCCCTCCCCTTAAACCGAGATTCAAAGCGCATGCCGGCTACCCCGACATCTTTTTTATCAACAAAAGCAAGGATATCATCTTTTTCATCTATGATGATCGCGGATGCGAGGTGGTTGCAAAAGAGCCAGCAGCATTGGAGTCTTTATCAAGTCGGCTTTCAGGCTATACATATGATATAAAGACAAGGGATGAACAGCTCCCTGTCCATCTAAATCGCTAATCGATTTCTTCATATCAATAAGAATATAATTCAAAACTCTACAATAAAAGTGCCGTTTCGCAGCCTATGTCTATGTTAAAATAAGTGAACGCGCAATTCACTCTATCGATAAGGAACGGGAATCAATATGAATAAAAAAGATATCGCAACTATCCGAAGACAATTCAAAAAAGGCAATGATAAGCTCAAAATCTCGGATATATTCAATGTATATATCATGAAAGAATCAAGCGACATTTATCATCATGAGCGTATGCCATTCGATATGCTGGATGAAGACCAGCAGGAACTTTTTCTTGGCAATTTCAAGAAGGTACTGGCCGGACAGCTCGATGAGAAATTATTCGAATTGAAATTCAAACGGGATGCCGAGGACAGCAGTCAGTTCATCCTGCATCGCGGCCTGCTCACGAATGATGTCGAGGAATGGGCCAATGACATGCTCCGCCTTGTTGCCAAAATGCTGCAGGACAGGCAGTATGAGCATGATGTTGTCATCAGTTTCATCAAGGCGGAATACCTGAAAGCCCAAAAACGCCAAAGCGAGGAATCAGAGGAAAGCGCCAATGACACGATGTATTCCCATCAATTCCTGCTTTGCAGCATCAACAAGACACAGGAGCCGAAGAAGGAATTGCAATTCGATTATGTGGAGCGGGAGTTCAAGTATAATGTGACAGTCGATCCAGTCATCAATCTGCAGTCCCCGTTATCCGGCTTCCTCTTCCCATGCTTTAATGACAGCGCGGCTGATGTCAACCACGTCCTTTATTCAACGGCAAAGGCCTTTGAACCGGATACAGCGTTCATCGAAAATGTATTGAATGCCGAAGAAATCATGACAGCAAAAGATGACAAGAGCGTTTTCGAGGAAATCGTCAAGGATATCACAGGAGACCAGCTGAACACCTCGACACTCGCCAATGTCTATGAAGAAATCAACCGTGTGGTCGAGGAAAATGAAGAAGATGAACCACCGAAACTCGACCGGCAGGATATTCAACGCGTTCTGACGATGAGCGGTGTGGAAGACGTGACCCCCGAAAAAGTGGAGACCGCCTATCAAAAAGTCATCGACGATGAGAAATATGAAATGAAAGCAACCAGCGTACTGCCAAAGTACAACTCCAAATCCATCAAAATCAAAACAAAGGTAGCCAATATCGCCATCAGCCCGGAAGATCTGCGTTACGTACGGCAAGTTGTGTTCAACAACAAACGCTGCATCATGATCGAAGTGGAAGAGGATACTGTCATTGAAGGATTTAAAATGGCGGAAGAAGCTTTGGTGAATAAAATGAATAAAGAAGAAGCCGAACAGTTATAAAGCAATAAGGATGCTGCGTGATGCAGCATCCTTATTTGTATTGATCAGGCTTTTGCTTTCCTTCTTTTGAAGATAAAGAGAACTGCTCCGGCAGCAAGCAATGCCGCCCCGGCCAGCATGTACGTATACATATTCGTTGCCGTGTCAGGCAGTTTATTTCCGCTGACCTGCTCCGCACCGCCGTCAAAGGCTTTGCCGCCGCCCTGGCCGCTATTATTCCCTCCGTTATCATGGCCGCTTGGCGAAGGTGCATTGCTTTTATCATTTTGATCATTTTTGTCTTGGTCTGCCGGTTCATTGTCATCTTCCGGATCTTCCTGCGGCTTATCGTCCCCTGGATCCTCCTCTTTATCACCATTGTCCTTCGGATCTGGTGTCTTTTCATTAGAGTCTGGTGTTTCTTCATTCGGATCTGGTGTTTCTGGAGATTCCGGAGCTTCGTCTTTCGGCTCCTCTGGCGGTTCAGACGCCTCTGGCTCTTTGCCCTCCAGATCCGTAATACGTCCTTCAATCACTGGGTTCACTTCCCCGTTCAAATCCTCCACCATATAATCACGGAATTGCTCCCAGTCTATTTCCCCAAGGTCTTGCACACGACCTTCTGCATATGCTTGGGCGAATACATCATAACCATCCCCGCCTTTTGCGGTGAAGTTATTTGTTGTCACAGCGTACATCTGATCTGGCTGGATATCTGCATACACGTCGCCTTGTTTCACTTGCATGCTTACGACACGGGAACCCGCTTCCTTGGTACTGTCATAAGTGAACTTCATGCCTGAAACCTGCAGGAAGCCGCCGCTTTCTTCCGGGGCCAAACGAACGCTATATTCCAGGATCTGCTTGATTTCGTCACCGCTCAAATGCACCACAGCAGGATCATTGCCAAAAGGTAATACAGCAATCACTTCCCCGACGGTGATCGGACCCTGATCAATCGGTGCTCGGATGCCCCCGCCATTTTGCATGGCAATCGCAACTTCCGGCATTTTCTCCTGTGCTTTGGCAAGCATGGCATCCGTGATCAAGTTGCCTAGTTCTGTCTCATCGGCCCGGACACTCACGTCACTATCGGAAAGTCTTGGATTTGTAAGAGGTTTCAGGGCAACAGCGCCTATTTCCTCGTTGGAAACCTGGTCGACTTCATTCTTATACGAAGCAAGCACACTTACTGCGTCCGGATCTGCTTGCTTTTCCGTGACGTCGATCAAACGCCCTTCATAGCCTACCACTTGCCCTTGATCATTGAACTCGACATCCAATTCCCCGAGGTTTTCAGCATATTGATAGGCCTGGACAATGACAGTGGGATCTTTTGCCTCGCCGTTTTCATCCGTATCGACTACAGTTGGCTGCTCCAATTTTGTATGGGAATGACCCCCGACAATGACATCGATGCCATCGACTTGCTCTGCCAGCATCAGATCATTACCCACTGCAGGGTTGCTGTCATAGCCGATATGGGTAAGTGCCACAATCTTATCGACACCCATTTCCTCAAAAGCAGCCACTGCCCGCTCTGCTTCCGCAGCATAATTAGAGATTGTCGCATTAACAGGACTGGACGTTTGCAGCGTTTCCTCTGTCGTCAATCCAAAAATCCCTATCTTCTCCCCATTCACTTCTTTCACCATGCCGTCATATATCATGCTGTCCTGTGCATCTTCCGTGAAGGTGTCGCTCACTTTGCTTCCTACATAAGCATCCCCAGAAAAATCGACATTGGCTGAGATGAAAGGGAAGTCCGCTCCGGCAATGAATTCGGATAGCGACTTATGCCCGTTTTCACTGGAACCCAAATCGAATTCATGGTTCCCGAAAGTCATCGCATCAATGTCCATCATATTTAAAAGTGCCAAATCCGCTTGTCCCTTGAACTGATTGAAATACAGGGTGCCGGAAAAAACATCTCCAGCGTTAAACAGCAATGCATCCGGATGCTCCGCACGCACTTCCTTGATCGCAGTGATCATATTCGGCAGCGGCTCCACATGCGCATGCGTATCGTTCATATGCATGATGGTCAACGAGAAGTTTTCTTCCTCCTCGGCTGCATATGTACCAGTTGGCAAAACGATCGATGATAGAAAAGCAATGATTGCAGCAGCACTAAGTGAAAATCTTAAACGCTTCTTATGCACCATATTTCAGATACCCCCAAATAAATAATAAAGCCGACAGATGATACCAAAATCCGCCTCGCTGCATTTGTCGACTCTTCCCTATCAGTGTAGAGAATTACTATTAATTTATCATGAAGAGATTGTGAATATCTGAAAATATTTAAAAATTCAGATGTTAACTTCTAAAATCCTAAATAATTGGAATTAATAACCAATAAAATAAGTATTTTATATTACTTATCATTATGCAATTTAGAAAAAGTAGTATGAGGCTGATGGATATTATGATAACTTAATATTTGTATTTTACATTTTTTTACATAAACAGGGAGGTGGCTCGATTGAAAAGAGTTGTCAAGTGGATGACCTGGGCGTGTCTAGCCGCAATCTTAGGGTTGCTGCCATTTAATCCAACTGCCCATGCAGAAAACAACTATAGCCTGACAGGCTTTGCCCAGGGTACGACAGGGGGCGGTGTACTGGAAGAGACAGATCCATCATACAGAAAAGTGTATAATGCGGCCGATCTTGCCAAAGCACTTAAGAAAGGTTCCGATGTAAAAGTCATCGAAATCATGAATGATCTTGATCTGGGGTGGAATGAACTTCCTTCTTCTGCCAAGACATCGCCATTCTCTCAGCATAATGCACCACTGACGCATCCTGTGTTGAAAAAGAGCGGTGTAAGCAAGCTTACAATTGACGGCTTCGACGGCTTGACGATTTTCTCAAAGAATGGCTCCAAGATAAAACACGCAGGCATCATTATCAAGCGAAGCAAAAACATCATCATCCGCAATTTGGAATTTGATGAGCTCTGGGAATGGGATGAATCCACAAAAGGAGACTATGATAGGAACGATTGGGATTACATCACGATTGAAGGTGCAAGCAAGGGCGTCTGGATCGACCATAGTACCTTCCATAAAGCCTATGATGGCATCGTCGATGTTAAAAAAGGCAGCAATGGTGTCACCATTTCTTGGTCCGCATTCAAAGGGGATGACAAGGGGTCCGATAGCTGGGTGACACAACAGATCAATGCTATGGAGAAGAATAAAGCATCCTACCCAATGTATGCCTATCTTCGCAGCAGTGCAGTCGGCCTAAGCAAGGACGATATCATCGATATTGCTTCCGGGCAAAAGAAATCCCATCTGATTGGAGCATCATCCTTCGCATCTGATAATGCCGATCTGGAAATCACGCTTCATCATAATTATTACGAAAATATACAGGATAGGATACCACGCCTACGGGGCGGCAATGCCCATGCCTACAATATCGTCATGCATAATACAGGACTTGTGGAGGCCAAAAACAAAATCACCTCCAGCATGAGTAAAGCCATCAAATCGAAAGGGTATCACTTTACCGTTACAAGTAATGGTGCCATCTCCACAGAAGGCGGTGCTTTGCTTTTGGAGAAATCAGTAATCAAGGATGTCACACAGCCGGTGAAAAACAATCAGAAGGATGCCGCCGATAGTTCTTATACCGGAAAAATACTAGCGCTGGATACGATCTACAGTAATGACGGTGATACATTCCGCGGCGACAGTACAACCAGCGGCAGTCCGCTGGCTCCGGAGCCGGCGCCGGCGATCCCATTCTCCTGGAATGGATTCAGCAAACTTCCATACAGTTATAGCACAGACGACCCTGCGAACTTGATGAATCAGCTCACTTCATCCGATGGAGCTGGAGCTGGAAAGCTGAATCGCAGCGCATTTGAATGGATGAGTACGAAGTAAGAACATAGAATTAATCACCAATAGTCACCTAAAAAAGAGTTAGGCATCACTTAGATGATGCCTAACTCTTTTCCCAATATGTGCGGCTTATCCCTATTCCCATTAAAGAGCTTGCCTTACCCGAAGCCCAAATGCTGACGCTTCATTCGGCCTCCGTCAATTCCTTCGCTGCCTCATAAAATATCTCCGTCGCCTTAGCTATATCCCTTGAGTCCGACCATTCTTCCGGACAGTGACTCAGCCCGGCTTTGCTAGGAATGAATAACATGCCGACATCCGTAAAATCGGAAAAGACCATTGCATCATGTCCAGCTCCGCTATTGATGGAACAATAGGAAGCATTGCATGCACTGCTCCTATCTTTTAATAGCGTACGGATTTTTTCATTCAGCAGCTTAGGCTGCATATATAGCTGCTCCTCGGACTGCACTTCTATTCCATTCCCTTGATGGAGATCCAAGCATTCCTTCATTTTTGCAATCACATTTTGAACACTTTCTTCTTTCCCTGCTCGGATATCGACCGTAAATACAACTTTATCGGGAATGACGTTCGCTCCATTCGGAAATACATGCAGACGCCCTGTCGTAAGTACGGTGCCATTCCCCTCTTCAACAGCCAGTCCAGACAGCTGACTGATGATTTTCGCTGCAGTCACCAAGGCATCTGCGCGACGGTCCATGGGAGTTGTTCCTGCATGTCCAGCCTGTCCTTTCACTGTCACTTCATATTGAGTCAAACCGACGATCGTCTCTACTACGCCGATCTGCATGTTCTTTTCTTCCAAAATCGGCCCTTGCTCGATATGTAACTCCAGAAAGGCCTTCATTGTTTTTGGATCTCTTCCTTTTGGCAGCGATGGATTTAAGCCTATCCGCTGCATTGCTTCTGCTGCGGAAATGCCATCCCTATCCCTTAAGCTGTTAAAATCAGCTTCACTCAGCAAACCAGTGATGCCTCGGGAACCCATCAATCCGCCGCCAAAACGGGAGCCTTCTTCCTCCACCAGAGCTACGATTTCAAGCGGATATTTCGGCTTCAATCCGTTCTTTCTGAAAAGCTCCGCCACCTCAAGGGCTGCAACTACTCCCGCCGGGCCATCATAGGCCCCTCCATTCGGCACTGAGTCAAAATGAGAACCTATCATCACGCTTGGGGCATCGGGGGCAGTACCCTCCAGCTTCCCGAATATATTGCCAAAGCCATCTTCGGCTACGGTCAATCCTGATGCTTCCATTTGTTCTTTTATATAAGTGCGGGCTTGCAGATCCTCCTTACTGTATGTGAGCCTTGTGGTGCCATTGCCAGGTGTTGCCGTAAACTGTTCCAATGCTTCGATATGTTTTTCGATCCGTTCCTTCATTTCACTCATTCTTCCATTCCTCCATTACAAGAAGCTAACGAATATTCCCGCCAATACGACTGATACGATGGTCACCGTGATGAACCCTCCGACTAGCATCGGCGGCAGCATACGGCTTGTCAATACTTCTCTTTCCTTCTCATCTTCGGTCAAGGACTTGATTACTTCATTAGTAATAATATAATCTGCCGGGAACCCGTAAAGTGCCGTCAGAGAAACAGCAAATGCCATATCCTTGCTAACTCCTAACATCTTGCCGGCAATGAAGGAGAAGATATACATACCGATAACTCCGATCACAATGGTCCCGATTAATGGATACAGGATTTCAAGCATCATACTTGGAGTAGCTTGATTCAACCCGTCGAAGATGAACAGCATCAGTACCAGGATAGCAATCCCAAAACCATTCGCTTTTTGCAATGCCTGCTTTTCAAGGAAACCGGCACTGGTGGCAATCACTCCAAACAGCAGACAAAGCACGAATGGACTGATTTCCACGACAGGTGCCAAGGCAGTGGATACAAGGTACGCTGCATAAGAAACAAGTGCCAGCTTGAAAAACTTGAAGAAATCAGTGTTATACTTTTCGGGCACTTTCCATCTTGATGGTCCAGCTTCCGCAGTGACAGCTATTTCTTCTTTCGCCTTATCAGGCACATCTGTTTTCAGGTCGCCATTTCGATAAAGCTGCAGCAGACGCTTCCCTTCCTTTTTGAGCACTACCGATGTGATCGGATAGCCAGCAAATCCTTGAATGACATAAATGACGATGGCAAATACGGCCAATGATGAAAGTCCTGCCGCACTGGCTGCATCAGACATGATCAAGGACGACACCACCCCGCCGACCAAAGGCGGAATTGCCACGACCATCGTCTCAAAGCCAAATATCAGCGTTCCGACAGTCATCAATAAAGCCACGATACCTAAAATACCTGATAAAGCAATCACGATTGTTTTCCACTGTGCTTTCAATTCTTTAAGAGACAGCAAGGTTCCCATATTGGTGATCAATAAGTACATCATCATCGTTGCGACAACTGGCGGAACACCAGCCACTGACACGATATCCTTTGGGAAGAACGTCCAATATCCCAAGAGAAATAGAATCGCACAAACGAAGACTGACGGTACCCAAGCCTTCGTACGGACTGCGACCAGATCCCCGATGAATAAAATAAGGGTAAGTATTACCAAAGCTAATAATTGCGACATAAGGATCTCCTAACTTCTATTATAAAGTTGTCGTAAATATAAAAAATAATAAATATTCAAATATGTCCGACATATAAAAATAATAATATATTTGTAGTTTTCAGTCAATTTTATATGAAAAATGACCAATGAAAAACACTAAGCCTGAAAGTTTACTACTTTTCTAGCTGGGAAAACTATCTAAAATGGATTATCAGAAGGAGGATATCATGGAATATATCAATTTAGGAAATTCCGGTCTGCGTGTTCCGAAATATATATTAGGGACCATTCCCTTCAGCGGTACGAATGGTTTTGAAGCAACCGGAAAGGTCAAAGAAGATGAGGCACGCAGAATGGTGGATATGTCATTGGAAGCTGGAATCAACATGTTCGATACGGCGAATCTCTATTCCAAAGGTGATGCTGAACGTGTACTCGGCGCTGCCATCAAGGGCCGGAGAGACGAAGTATTGATCACTTCCAAAACAGGCTTCAAGCTAGGCGATGGACCAAATACCGGAGGAGCTTCCCGCAGCAATATCGAAGCCTCCATCGATCAATCACTGCAACGCCTTGGGACGGATTATCTGGATTTGTTTTTCGTTCATTTATGGGATGGGCGCACCCCGGTTGAAGAAACGATCGATACGATGACCAATCTCGTCAGAAAAGGAAAAATCCGTTATTGGGGAGTCTCCAACTACAGCGGATGGGCACTTGCGAGAACCTTCACCGTGGCACAGCAGCCTGGATACATCCCCCCGATCACACAGCAAATCTACTACACACCTGAAGCTCGTGAAGCCGAATATGAGCTGCTGCCGGCGGGTAAGGAACTCGGCATCGGCAACATGATCTGGAGCCCTCTTGGGGAAGGCCTTCTAAACGGGAAAATCGGACGGAATAAAACAGCACCTGAAAACACCCGTCAAGGCGGCGGATGGCCAGAGCCTTGGGTGCAAGACCAAGAACGGCTCTACCGAGTGATCGATGCGCTGGAGGAAGTAGCAGCCAGCCATGATGCATCTGTGCCGCAAATCGCCTACACCTGGGTCAAGGACCGTCCGAACGTAGGCCCGATCGTCATTGCAGCCCGCAACGAGCAGCAATTGAAAGAGGACATAGCTTCCTTTGATATCAAGCTGACACAGGAAGAACATGACCTAATCGAATCAGCCGCTCGTCCAGCACCAATCTATCCACTCTGGCACCGGACCATGAGCAGCTTTGAAATGGGAAGTCCAGCAGAGATGGCGTATTTGCAGGGGTATAAACAGTCGATGGGCTTGGATGATTAAATGATGGCATTTAAAATACCGAAAACAGATCTTTAGTTCTGTTTTCGGTATTTTTATTTATGTCATAGGATGTGAATCATAGTCATAGCTTGCTTTAAAACCTCTGGCCGCCTTCGATCCTTCTTTACCACAATTCATCTTTAACTGGTCATGCTTTAGGTAACATTAAATCAAAGAGTATCACACTTATGGCATTTAGCTTATCCTATTTGATATATGTTTCGATTTCTCGCCCCTGGGAATTCCCTGCAGCGTGACATGTTATTTTTCCTTCCTTCATAAAGATTTTTATAATACAATTATGATAACGCTTACATACACTAACATGGAGGGGATCTAAGATGATTACTTTTTTTGTTGCAATATTAACATTGGTTGCAGCGTATTTTACGTATGGAAAATACGTCGAAAAAGTATTTGGACCGAATGAAGAACGGCAGACACCTGCATATGCTAATCAAGACGGTGTAGATTATGTCCCGATGAACAAACAGAAAAACGCATTGATTCAATTACTGAACATTGCCGGTACCGGTCCCATATTTGGTCCGATCATGGGCGCCTTGTATGGTCCCGCAGCATTCTTATGGATCGTTCTGGGTTCTATATTCGCTGGAGCGGTACATGATTACTTGACTGGTATGATCTCGATTCGTAATCGAGGTGCTCATATCCCGGAACTTGCCGGAAGATTTTTAGGTCGCGTTTCCCGTCATTTAGTGAACGTTTTTGCTTTACTGTTATTATTGCTGGTTGGTACAGTATTTGTTACGACACCTGCGTCATTATTGCATAATTTAATAGATGGCCGGGTTGCTTTGATAGCCATTGTCATCATTATCTTTGCTTATTATTTTTTGTCTACCATTCTCCCAATCGATAAGATTATCGGCCGCATCTACCCGTACTTTGGAGCACTATTGATCATTGGAACAATTGCAGTAGGTGCCGCATTATTATTAAGCAGCTATAAAATTCCTGAATTATCATTAACGAACATGCATCCGGCCGACTCACCTATTTTCCCAATATTATTCTTAACGATTACTTGTGGTGCCTTATCAGGGTTTCATGCAACACAATCACCGCTTATATCAAGAACAACTCAAAACGAAAAACAAGGCCGTTACATTTTTTATGGCATGATGATTGCCGAAGGTGTTATTGCCATGATATGGGCAGCAGCCGCAATGGCTATATTCGACGGACAAAGTCTTCAAGGATTAATAAATGAGGGGACAGCTTCCCTGGTAGTCAGTGAAGTCAGCATGACCTTACTTGGAGCTGTCGGCGGTACCATAGCCGTCCTTGGTGCAGTGGTGTTACCGATTACCTCAGGTGATACAGCGTTCCGGGCCGCACGTAATATAATTGCAGATTATATTAGTTTGAGCCAGACCAAAACAGCCAAACGGTTAGCAATCGCGATACCGATGTTTGCAGTTTCCTACTGGTTAACGACCATTGATTTTAATCTTTTATGGCGCTACTTCTCGTTTGCCAATCAAGGAACTGCGGCACTTGCGCTTTGGATAGGCACTATGTATCTTTTTGTTAAAAAGAAAAATTATATCATTGCACTAGTTCCAGCGGTATTCATTACCGATATGGTCTTAACTTATATATTATATGATGGAAACCTTGGGTTTGGCTTATCCTATCAGGCAGCGCATACAGGTGGAATAATCCTGACATTGGTCATCACTGCTCTGTTCTTCTGGAAAGCAAGAATGAATTCCAGAGGGAATTTGGCTGTCGATATGGAAGTACCTGCTCTTCATAAAAGTGAACAAATAAACTAATTCAGTGGAGTTAGGTAAGCGTAACTGCCTTAGCCTAACTCCTAGTAAAGATACATTGGAACATGTATATGCGAACTTTTTTTCCCTCAAAAATATAATAAAGAAAGACCCTGACTTTACGTCAGGGTCTTTCTGTTTACCGTTTGGCAATACGGTAAGTTTGTGATACCGGTGGTCGGGGTCGAACCGACACTCCCGAAGGAACACGATTTTGAGTCGTGCGCGTCTGCCAATTCCGCCACACCGGCACGTTCATGATTTTCTTATGGAGGCGGCAACCGGATTTGAACCGGTGATCAAGGTGTTGCAGACCTTTGCCTTACCACTTGGCTATGCCGCCAATTTGGAGCGGAAGACGGGATTCGAACCCGCGACCCCCACCTTGGCAAGGTGGTGTTCTACCACTGAACTACTTCCGCATGCAAGTCAGGCTGGAAGGATTCCGATGGAATCCTTGCCTGTTTACTTGGCTATAGCCTAAAGCTATATGGAGGGCGATCGATGGGAATCGAACCCACGAATGCCGGAGCCACAATCCGGTGCGTTAACCCCTTCGCCACGACCGCCATGATCAATATGTTATGGCAGGGGTAGTAGGAGTTGAACCCACACCGACGGTTTTGGAGACCGCTGTTCTACCATTAAACTATACCCCTATGGTGGAGGGAGTAGGACTCGAACCTACGAACCCGATGGGAGCGGATTTACAGTCCGCCGCGTTTGGCCAACTTCGCTATCCCTCCGATGAGAGTGGCTCGGGACGGAATCGAACCGCCGACACACGGATTTTCAGTCCGTTGCTCTACCGACTGAGCTACCGAGCCATTATGTATTCATTTTATAAGTGGCGGTCCGGACGGGACTCGAACCCGCGACCTCCTGCGTGACAGGCAGGCATTCTAACCAGCTGAACTACCGGACCACTTTATCATGTCTTTGGTTGCACACTTCGTGTACCACGATTAAAACATTATCGTCGCACCCTTCAGGTACTCCCATTTTTCACTAGCCAAGAAGAAATATCGACGTAGTAAGTGAATTATTATGGTTGCGGGGGCAGGATTTGAACCTGCGACCTTCGGGTTATGAGCCCGACGAGCTACCCCTGCTCCACCCCGCGATGATGATAGGTATTCTCTATGAAACTGATAAAGATGGTGGAGGATGACGGGCTCGAACCGCCGACCCTCTGCTTGTAAGGCAGATGCTCTCCCAGCTGAGCTAATCCTCCGGATTGGTCTTGAAAATATATGGTGACCCGTACGGGATTCGAACCCGTGTTACCGCCGTGAAAGGGCGGTGTCTTAACCGCTTGACCAACGGGCCATCTATGTATGTTGTGATGGCGGAGAGCGAGGGATTCGAACCCTCGAGACCGCTGTAGCAGCCTACACGATTTCCAATCGTGCTCCTTCGACCTCTCGGACAGCTCTCCGTGGCTCCACAGGCAGGATTCGAACCTGCGACCGATCGGTTAACAGCCGATAGCTCTACCACTGAGCTACTGTGGAATGATCATCTTGCCTGGCAGCGTCCTACTCTCGCAGGGCGAACCCAACTACCATCGGCGCTGAAGAGCTTAACTGCTGTGTTCGGCATGGGAACAGGTGTGACCTCTTCGCTATTACCACCAGACCTCTTATGTATCGTCCTTTTCTTAAGGACAAGTTAGATTATATATGCTACAGAGATAAAAAGCAATACATTATTTAAAATTAACTAGGTTTTTTTCCGTATTACATTCTTTTTATTACATGTAATGGCTTACTTGCTGCAAACTTAAGGTTCTAATAAAACGCAACCCTTGTTATTCTACACGAATGGGACACGGTTTGGCAACCAGCGGCAGAAGTCCTGTCCCGAACCAACGTAGTTTATCGTCATGATTCCGCATCCCAGTATGGATACAGCAGTGCTTTCCTTCCCCTGACTTAAAAAGCTGCCGGATCCCCTGATCCAGCAGCCGATTCCCAATGCCGTCCCACTCTTATGCAGTTTATTAAAAGACCATCCGTATCACTTGTTTCACATAGAAAAATCGTACAGTCAGGAAATAAAGTAATTGGATTACCGCAAAGCTTCCAAGGACAAAGGCTGATTCCACTGTTAAATTGTAGTCAAATAAATGCGACAAAGCTGTTAGGGCCACCGCCCCGTGAAAGAGCGCCACTACAATCGGCGAGAAAAATAAAATAGCAATTTGCCGATTCACTACTTTTTTCAACTCTGATTGTGTCAAACCAATTTTGGCAATCGATCGGAACTTGCGCTTTTCCTCATCAATATCCGTGAATAATCGGAAGTAAAGAAAGCTGCCAGCCGAAACAAAGAACACAATACCAATAAACAGGCCAATAAAAAGAATCAGTCCATAGGCTTTATTGGTTTCATAAAGTGAATAATCAATAGAAAACACCTTATGCTTTATCTGTTCCTCTAACCTTTTTCCCGTTTCAATTACTTGTTCCTCGCTCCCATCATGTACATTCCACGCGGCAGTCATATCTGTCCTCACCGGTGTTCCAAGCTGCTTATATGTGCCGTCATTCACCACATAATACCCCATTAATCCTAAACCTACAGCTGATTCCACTACATGACTTGGTTGAATTTCTTTTCCGTTGTCCAGCTTTATGTTCGATTGCTTCAAGGCTTCACTTGCTTTCTGTCCTTCAGTGATTACGGCATCGCTTTGTTCCATAACAATTGCCTCATTTTCCTCTGGATGCAGTTCTTTCTCATCGATTAATGCAGCAAATCGATTGTAATCAGAAGCTTTCACTATCAATACAGGAGACTCCTCCACAGATGTATCATAAAAAGCCAAGTCCGCAGCTTCCATTTCTGCGTCGATTTTCTCTTCATCCAATATAGCATTGATCTGCTGAAGGTCTTGTTCGATAATTTCTTCACTATCGTCCAAAAAAGGAGCATATCTATAAGTATATGGATTGATTTCCTTCATCCCTTTCGTAAGGTAAGATTGGAATCCATATAATGTCCCAATGGCACTAAATGCAACAGTTGATATTATCGCTACCAAGAAAAAGGTTCTAGCGTTATCTTTCATCCGAAACGATAAATCACCGAAAAGCAGCATGTTGGTCTTCCGCCAGAAGATCGATTTATTTCCTCTCAGCAGACGGATGCAATACACACTTAACTGCGTAAACAAGATGTATGTTCCCAGTGTCACCACAATGATGACCGGGATCATCATATAGACTACGCCGACACCTTTGACAAGTAGGGCAGTGCCATATCCCGCAAGCAATAAGAGTATCGCAAGGATGGATAGTGTAATGGACGCTTTCGGTTCCCCTTTGGACTGCTTATCTCCTTTAATGAGATCGACGAGCTTATTCGTGCGTAAAATGAACGCAACAAAAATCGATATACAGAAGAAGAGAAAGAGAAAACTGAAAAACGTCACGACAATTGCCCATACAGGGAAATAAAAATCCAATGAAGCATCGATAATTAAAATATTCTCGGCAATCAATAGTATTGTTTTTGCAAACACCAGACCCATCAGGATCCCGCCAGCTGTTGCAATAAATCCTATTAAGATATTCTCTAAAAATACCATAAGCCGTATCTGCTTATCAGAAGCTCCTAAGATAATCAATAAACCAAATTCCTTCTTCCTTGATTGCAAGAAAGAGCTCATCGAATATAAAATAAAGAAGAACGAAAATATATAAATGATTCCACCAGCCACAGCCATCCCAAAAAGCGCATACTCATTGATCGAGCTATCCAAAAGAGCTGGATGGAAAGCAAAGATTGCAAATGTGAAGAATACCATCACCGTAAACATACTGCTGAGGAAGTACGCAATATACAGCCGTTTATTGCGTAGGACATTTCTAAACGCGAACTGACGAAAAGTCATTTCCCTCTCCCCCCATCAGCGATAGCATATCGATTATCTTCTGGAAGAATGCTTGTCTGCTCTCCCCTCTATGAATCTCGGAATACAGCTTCCCATCCCGGATAAAAACAACCCGATCAGCATAACTTGCTGCCTGAGGATCATGTGTTACCATCAATAAGCTTGTTCTATTCCTTTCATTTATGGATACCAGCATCTTCATGACATCCTTGGCTGCTTTAGAATCAAGGTTCCCTGTTGGCTCATCCGCCAACAGTAATTTGGGCTCATGGATCATCGCCCTGGCAATCGCTGCCCGCTGCGCCTGCCCTCCGGAAATCTCATACGTACGCTTATTCATGATGCCTTCGATACCAAGATGCTTCGCTATCTGTTGTGCCTTCTTCTGCATCTCCCCTGCTGGGACACCATCCAATGTGAGCGGAAGGATGATATTTTCCTGAACAGTAAGTGTATGCAATAGGTTGAAATCCTGAAAGATGAATCCCAATTCATTACGACGGAATGCGGCCAAAGCATTCTTTTTCAGCTGATGCGGATACCTCCCATCGATTTCCACCTGCCCAGTGGTCGGCGCATCGTTTGTGGAAACGATATTCAAAAGGGTTGTTTTACCGCTTCCCGATGGACCCATGATCGCTACAAATTCACCATCCTCTACGTCCAGATCGATATCGGCCAGGGCTCGATAAGCAACCTTCCCCTCATATATTTTACTGACTTTTGTAAGCTTGAGCATAATCCATTCTCCTTCCTGATGCTTAATCCAAGCATAGCCTGAGCAGTACATGTCCTACCATCGATTATGCTTTCACGAATCTTACATTGATGTAAGGTTTTGTGTTTTGGAAAAAATGATCCGAAAAATCGTCCCTTCTCCAACGGTCGATTCCATTTCCAGACGGTGATCCAATTTTTCAGCGACTTCTTTTACCAAATACAGTCCCATACCCGTAGACTCCCGATATTTCCTGCCATTTTCGCCTGTATAAAACTTATTGAAGATACGTTTCCGATCGACAGCAGGAATACCGATTCCAAAGTCCTTCACTTCCAATACCATTTCTCCAGCTCTGTCATAGACAGAAAGAATAAGTTGATTCGATTTTCCAGCAGAGTATTTGACAGCATTATGCAGCAGCTGCGACAGCAGGAAGAAAAGCCACTTTTCATCCGTCTCCACTATTGCCCCAGTTGTCTCTTCCTTCAATACTGGATATACTTCATTGCGGATGTAGAATCGCTTATTTTCCTGGTGGACTTCGCTGATCAGCTTGGTAAGGACCACAGGCTTAATATGAAAATCCTCGGTGATGGTGCGAAGCCTTGCTAAATAGAGGACTGTATTCAGACCTTCCCGCATCCGATCCGTTTCTTCCCGGATACTTGATGAATCTGGTTCGTCCAATGTTTGGGCCATCAATTCAATGACTGAGAGCGGTGTTTTCATTTGATGGACCCAACGATCCATGAACAACAAATGCTCATCCTGTCTGTCTTCCCCTTTTAATAGTTCTTCCCGATATAAGCGATACTGGGCAGCCAGCAATTGATCGAGCGCTTCAGAAATAGGTGCCCGTTCGGTAGTCTCCAAGGATTCATCCAGTGCTGTCAGCGAATGCTGCAATCTTTGATAAAAATTCCTTCGACTAAAGTACCGATAACAGAGGAATGCGGCTATGAAAAGCATGGATAGGAAAAAGGCGTATAGACTAATGCCAAGATCACGATAGCCGTCCAGCCAAAATAGCACCGGAACCAGCAAAGCTTGAAAGAGCTGGACCAAAATGAGCAGCACATGCTCACGAAGGAATAATTTCATGCTTTCTCCTCATTCCAGCTGATACGCAAACGATATCCTGCTCCCCTGACCGTTTCCACAGCATCCTCGATGCCTATATCTTGCAACTTATGACGAACACGGGCTATATTCACATTCAAGGTATTCTCATCCACATAGGCTTGATCATCCCATAATTTCTCCAGCAAATCCTGCCTGCCAGCAACGCGGGGATAACGCTCAAGCAGGCTTTCCATAATATCCGATTCTTTTTTAGTTAATTGCGTTGATTGATTCCCGAACTGCAGTTCCAATCGTTCGGGATAAAAGTACAATCCATCCTGGATAAGCACTCGCTCCTCGTACTTTGCAGCATACTCTCCATACGCACGCCGCATTTGACTTCTGATTTTTGCCATCACTATATCCGGATGAAATGGCTTGGTAATAAAATCATCCCCGCCGTTTTCTATTGCCATGACTTGATCCATTTCTCCCGTTCGTGCCGAAATGAAAATCACTGGGCAAATCGACGTTTTTCTGATTTGCCTGCACCAATAAAACCCATCATAGCTAGGAAGATTAATATCAAGCAAAACAAGATCAGGCTGCACCGCAAGAAACGCAGCTAATATATTTCCAAAGTCATCCGCAATGGTGACATCATATCCGTATTTTTCAATGTGGGAACTTAAGTAGTCCGCAATTTTTATGTCATCCTCAATGATCATGATTTTTTCCATGTTTCATGTCTCCTAGCCATATAATCACTTCCATTATAATTTTACCATTGAATCCCATCGCATGTTATTATCCGTAAAATCATCCAGGAATCCTTAAAGGAATACGACATAAAATCAGCAGACATAAAAAAAGACCCCAACTTTGCGTTAGAGTCTGGATATGACAATATTAGCATGTATAAAAGTATCCGATAAAGATACTCAATCTAACATGTGCTGCCATATAAGTTGCGGCGTTCAGCGTTTATTTGACTTTGATTACAATTTTCCCTTTGGCATGATGTGTTTCACTTAATTCATGAGCTTCTTGTAAATCTTCAGCTGAAAAATCAAATACACTGCCCACTTGAGGCTTAACTATCCCTTTTTCAAGCAATTCCCCTATTTCATCTAACTGTTTACCATTTGGCGTCAGCCAATAGGAGCTTGCCGTTACGTGATGCTTATCTGCTAACGCTGAATCGGGTTGTCCGGCAATCGTTACCAGCCTGCCGCCGGGCTTTAATACTTGGAAGCTCTTATTTAGGATGTCACCGCCCATTGTATCAATGACAGCATCATAATCACTTAATTCATCTTCAAATTGTTGTGTGCGGTAATTAATGAATTCATCTGCACCCAGCTCTTTTACATATGCTTCATTTTTTTCACTCGCAGTTGTAGCCACGTAAGCACCCAAATGTTTTGCCATTTGAATGGCCAAACTTCCTACACCGCCAGCTCCAGCATGGATAAGTACTTTATCCCCTTCTTTGACTTTTGTATTATCCACTAAACACTGCCAAGCGGTTAATCCTGCTAATGGAATGGAGGCAGCTTCTTCAAATGTCAGGTTGCTAGGCTTTTTCGCAAGCAATTCCTCATCGACAGTCGTAAACTCCGCATAAGTACCTTCAGCTGTCGTATCCGGGCGCGCAAAAATCTCATCCCCGACCTGAAAATCCTTCACATCACTTCCAACTTCAACTATCTTACCGGCAACATCCCAGCCGAGGATAATCGGGAATGACCAATCCAGCATCTGCTTCAAGTAACCTGCCCGAAGCTTCCAGTCAATCGGATTAATGGAAGTAGCATAAACCTCCACAAGTACTTGATTTGCCTTTATTTCCGGCTTCGGCAGCTCTTGCTCTCTCAATACCTCTTTACTGCCATATTCATTGATCACAACTGCACGCATGAATAGCACTCCCTTTTCATGAAATGTATTACCAAGTTCTATATTAGTTGCTTCTTCAGAAGTCATTCTTTCTTGTCAGATATAAATCAAATATAGAATCTTCTATGATATGATATATTCCATACAAATATATTGTAGCTTTATATAACTTGAAATTAAACTAAACCGCTTGGAAAGTGGATATTTTCCCCTCCTCCCCCAAACACTTCAATTCCTATATTTCCATATGCAGCTATATTTTATCCGTTAGATACTCGGGACAAATCAAAAAAGAACCACTCATCGGCTGCCATTGCACCTGATGAGTGATCCTATTAATGAACGCTTCCGCTCGCTTATTTTGTTCCGTTTAATTGGCATGAACTGGTCTGCTGCCCTTCTATAATACCCGATAAGCCTTTTCTTTGTTTTAAGAAATCCTCTAAATATGCCACACTGCCTACAAAACTAAAAAATCCAGTTCCCCGTTCAAGTCAAATCAAGGACACTCCGATTGGATCTGCAGGGATGAATATCAGTCATCTAAGGGGTAAGCAACGCATCTTCTTTTAAAAAAATCCTACTCAAAAATGGATGCATCTCTACCTACATTTATTACTGCTTTGCCCATCCATGTCTTCTATTCCGAAACGATGAAATATGGGAGAACCTATTACCGTTCCTCTACTCATCAGCTAGCCCCTCCGACCAAATCATCGTAAATATGAATAAATGAAAGAAAGACCCTAACTTTACGTCAGGGTCTTTCTGTTTACCGTTTGGCAATACGGCATGTTTGTGATACCGGTGGTCGGGGTCGAACCGACACTCCCGAAGGAACACGATTTTGAGTCGTGCGCGTCTGCCAATTCCGCCACACCGGCGCGTTCATGATTTTCTTATGGAGGCGGCAACCGGATTTGAACCGGTGATCAAGGTGTTGCAGACCTTTGCCTTACCACTTGGCTATGCCGCCAATTTGGAGCGGAAGACGGGATTCGAACCCGCGACCCCCACCTTGGCAAGGTGGTGTTCTACCACTGAACTACTTCCGCATGCAAGTCAGGCTGGAAGGATTCCGATGGAATCCTTGCCTGTTTACTTGGCTATAGCCTAAAGCTATATGGAGGGCGATCGATGGGAATCGAACCCACGAATGCCGGAGCCACAATCCGGTGCGTTAACCCCTTCGCCACGACCGCCATGATCAATATGTTATGGCAGGGGTAGTAGGAGTTGAACCCACACCGACGGTTTTGGAGACCGCTGTTCTACCATTAAACTATACCCCTATGGTGGAGGGAGTAGGACTCGAACCTACGAACCCGATGGGAGCGGATTTACAGTCCGCCGCGTTTGGCCAACTTCGCTATCCCTCCGATGAGAGTGGCTCGGGACGGAATCGAACCGCCGACACACGGATTTTCAGTCCGTTGCTCTACCGACTGAGCTACCGAGCCATTATGTATTCATTTTATAAGTGGCGGTCCGGACGGGACTCGAACCCGCGACCTCCTGCGTGACAGGCAGGCATTCTAACCAGCTGAACTACCGGACCACTTTATCATGTCTTTGGTTGCACACTTCGTGTACCACGATTAAAACATTATCGTCGCACCCTTCAGGTACTCCCATTTTTCACTAGCCAAGAAGAAATATCGACGTAGTAAGTGAATTATTATGGTTGCGGGGGCAGGATTTGAACCTGCGACCTTCGGGTTATGAGCCCGACGAGCTACCCCTGCTCCACCCCGCGATGATGATAGGTATTCTCTATGAAACTGATAAAGATGGTGGAGGATGACGGGCTCGAACCGCCGACCCTCTGCTTGTAAGGCAGATGCTCTCCCAGCTGAGCTAATCCTCCGGATTGGTCTTGAAAATATATGGTGACCCGTACGGGATTCGAACCCGTGTTACCGCCGTGAAAGGGCGGTGTCTTAACCGCTTGACCAACGGGCCATCTATGTATGTTGTGATGGCGGAGAGCGAGGGATTCGAACCCTCGAGACCGCTGTAGCAGCCTACACGATTTCCAATCGTGCTCCTTCGACCTCTCGGACAGCTCTCCGTGGCTCCACAGGCAGGATTCGAACCTGCGACCGATCGGTTAACAGCCGATAGCTCTACCACTGAGCTACTGTGGAATGATCATCTTGCCTGGCAGCGTCCTACTCTCGCAGGGCGAACCCAACTACCATCGGCGCTGAAGATCTTAACTGCTGTGTTCGGCATGGGAACAGGTGTGACCTCTTCGCTATTACCACCAGACAATGCAAGAATTCATATGGAATGAACCCTCAAAACTAGATAAGAAACATTCATGCTGTACATCTCATGCGTGCCGAGCACCGGAGTGCTTGGTCTTTGGCGTTGACTTACTAAGGGATCTGGCGCTGCGGCTAGATCCAGCTCCGGAAACCAGAAACTGCGGCCTAAGTGATAGCCCTTCAAGGGTAAAACCACCCTTTACGGCCTCTCGCTTATTCCTCCGTTTCTAAACGGTTTCCTCCGCTTTTCGTTTTTTAGTTAAGTCCTCGATCGATTAGTATTCGTCAGCTGCACGTGTCACCACGCTTCCACCTCGAACCTATCTACCTCATCGTCTCTGAGGGATCTTACTCATTTAAAATGATGGGAAGTCTCATCTTGAGGGGGGCTTCATGCTTAGATGCTTTCAGCACTTATCCCTTCCGCACGTAGCTACCCAGCTGTGCTCCTGGCGGAACAACTGGTGCACCAGCGGTGCGTCCATCCCGGTCCTCTCGTACTAAGGACAGCTCCTCTCAAACTTCCAACGCCCACGACGGATAGGGACCGAACTGTCTCACGACGTTCTGAACCCAGCTCGCGTACCGCTTTAATGGGCGAACAGCCCAACCCTTGGGACCGACTACAGCCCCAGGATGCGATGAGCCGACATCGAGGTGCCAAACCTCCCCGTCGATGTGGACTCTTGGGGGAGATAAGCCTGTTATCCCCGGGGTAGCTTTTATCCGTTGAGCGACGGCCCTTCCATACGGCACCGCCGGATCACTAAGCCCGACTTTCGTCCCTGCTCGACTTGTAGGTCTCGCAGTCAAGCTCCCTTCTGCCTTTGCACGCTACGAATGATTTCCAACCATTCTGAGGGAACCTTTGGGCGCCTCCGTTACTCTTTGGGAGGCGACCGCCCCAGTCAAACTGCCCACCTGACACTGTCTCCGAACCGGATGACGGTTCTGGGTTAGAATGTCAATACAGCCAGGGTGGTATCCCACGGATGCCTCCGCCGAAGCTGGCGCTCCGGTTTCCAAGGCTCCCACCTATCCTGTACAAGCTGTACCAACATTCCATATCAGGCTACAGTAAAGCTCCACGGGGTCTTTCCGTCCTGTCGCGGGTAATGCGCATCTTCACGCATAGTATAATTTCACCGGGTCTCTCGTTGAGACAGTGCCCAAGTCGTTGCACCTTTCGTGCGGGTCGGAACTTACCCGACAAGGAATTTCGCTACCTTAGGACCGTTATAGTTACGGCCGCCGTTTACTGGGGCTTCGGTTCACAGCTTCGGGACGAAGTCCCTAACCATTCCCCTTAACCTTCCAGCACCGGGCAGGTGTCAGCCCCTATACTTCGCCTTACGGCTTTGCAGAGACCTGTGTTTTTGCTAAACAGTCGCTTGGGCCTTTTCACTGCGGCTTCTCCTAAAAAGAAGCACCCCTTCTCCCGAAGTTACGGGGTCATTTTGCCGAGTTCCTTAACGAGAGTTCTCCCGATCATCTTCGGTTACTCACCGTGCCTACCTGTGTCGGTTTGCGGTACGGGCACCTATTTCCTCACTAGAGGCTTTTCTTGGCAGTGTGAAATCAGGAACTTCGGTACTAAATTTCCCTCCCCATAACCGCCTGGAATCATGTTGAGTGGATTTGCCTGCTCAACTTCCTCACGGCTTGGACGCGCATGACCAGCAGCGCGCTTTCCCTATCCTCCTGCGTCCCCCCATCGTTCAAGCGGATTTAGGTGGTACAGGAATATCAACCTGTTATCCATCGCCTACGCCTTTCGGCCTCGGCTTAGGCCCCGACTAACCCTGAGCGGACGAGCCTTCCTCAGGAAACCTTGGGCTTTCGATGAAAGAGATTCTCACTCTTTTTTCGCTACTCATACCGGCATTCTCACTTCTAAGCGCTCCAGCCGTCCTCACGATCGACCTTCACAGCCCTTAGAACGCTCTCCTACCACTGACATCGTAGATGTCAATCCGCAGCTTCGGTGGTGTGTTTAGCCCCGGTATATTTTCGGCGCAGCGTCACTCGACCAGTGAGCTATTACGCACTCTTTCAATGATGGCTGCTTCTAAGCCAACATCCTGGTTGTCTAAGCAACGCCACATCCTTTTCCACTTAACACACACTTTGGGACCTTAGCTGGCGGTCTGGGCTGTTTCCCTTTCGACCATGAACCTTATCACCCATGGTCTGACTCCCAAAGTAGATTGATTGGCATTCGGAGTTTGACTGAATTCGGTAACCCGATGAGGGCCCCTAGTCCAATCAGTGCTCTACCTCCAACCATCATCCTTTGAGGCTAGCCCTAAAGCTATTTCGGAGAGAACCAGCTATCTCCGTGTTCGATTGGCATTTCACCCCTACCCACACCTCATCCCCGCACTTTTCAACGTGCGTGGGTTCGGGCCTCCAGTCAGTGTTACCTGACCTTCACCCTGGACATGGGTAGATCACACGGTTTCGGGTCTACGACCACCTACTATGTCGCCCTATTCAGACTCGCTTTCGCTGCGGCTCCGTCTTTTCAACTTAACCTTGCAGGGGATCGTAACTCGCCGGTCCATTCTACAAAAGGTACGCCGTCACCCATTAACGGGCTTCGACTACTTGTAGGCACACGGTTTCAGGTTCTATTTCACTCCCCTTCCGGGGTGCTTTTCACCTTTCCCTCACGGTACTGGTTCACTATCGGTCACTAGGGAGTATTTAGCCTTGGGAGATGGTCCTCCCGGATTCCGACGGAATTTCACGTGTTCCGCCGTACTCAGGATACACTCCGGAGGAAACCACATTTCAAGTACAGGGCTCTTACCTTCTATGGCGGGCCATTCCAAGCCGCTTCGTCTACATGGTTTCTTTGTAACTCCAAAGGAGTGTCCTACAACCCCAGAAGGCAAGCCTTCTGGTTTGGGCTGATTCCGTTTCGCTCGCCGCTACTTGGGAAATCGCATTTGCTTTCTCTTCCTCCGGGTAATGAGATGTTTCAGTTCCCCGGGTCTGCCTCGCATCACCTATGTATTCAGTAATGCGTACTATCCAATAACGGATAGCGGGTTCCCCCATTCGGAAATCTCCGGATCAAAGCTTACTTACAGCTCCCCGAAGCATATCGGTGTTAGTCCCGTCCTTCATCGGCTCCTAGTGCCAAGGCATCCACCGTGCGCCCTTCTTCACTTAACTAATAACGCATGATGCATTAAATCGCGACAATATATATTGTCTTGCTTTAAAGTTTGATGTTCTGGCATGTTGTTTCTTATCTAGTTTTCAAGGTTCACAAGAGAGATTGATCTCTCAAAACTGAACAAACAACCCAATTACGTGTCTACTACGAAGTAGTAGTTCCAATGTCCAGGTTCAGCTCCTAAAAGCTAGCGTATAGTTCATCTCGTTTCCTGACTCCAAAACCCGGAGTCTGTAACCGATCTGATCTATCCGTACGCTTTTGAACAGTCGCTTCACCTTTTCCAATTATCCTTAGAAAGGAGGTGATCCAGCCGCACCTTCCGATACGGCTACCTTGTTACGACTTCACCCCAATCATTGATCCCACCTTCGGCGGCTGGCTCCAAAAGGTTACCTCACCGACTTCGGGTGTTACCAACTCTCGTGGTGTGACGGGCGGTGTGTACAAGGCCCGGGAACGTATTCACCGCGGCATGCTGATCCGCGATTACTAGCGATTCCGGCTTCATGCAGGCGAGTTGCAGCCTGCAATCCGAACTGAGAATGGTTTTATGGGATTTGCTTAGCCTCGCGGCTTCGCTGCCCTTTGTACCATCCATTGTAGCACGTGTGTAGCCCAGGTCATAAGGGGCATGATGATTTGACGTCATCCCCACCTTCCTCCGGTTTGTCACCGGCAGTCACTCTAGAGTGCCCAACTGAATGCTGGCAACTAGAATCAAGGGTTGCGCTCGTTGCGGGACTTAACCCAACATCTCACGACACGAGCTGACGACAACCATGCACCACCTGTCACGCTGTCCCCGAAGGGAACGCCTTGTCTCCAAGGTTGTCAGCGGATGTCAAGACCTGGTAAGGTTCTTCGCGTTGCTTCGAATTAAACCACATGCTCCACCGCTTGTGCGGGCCCCCGTCAATTCTTTTGAGTTTCAGCCTTGCGGCCGTACTCCCCAGGCGGAGTGCTTAATGCGTTAACTTCAGCACTAAGGGGCGGAAACCCCCTAACACCTAGCACTCATCGTTTACGGCGTGGACTACCAGGGTATCTAATCCTGTTTGCTCCCCACGCTTTCGCGCCTCAGCGTCAGTTACAGACCAGAGAGTCGCCTTCGCCACTGGTGTTCCTCCACATATCTACGCATTTCACCGCTACACGTGGAATTCCACTCTCCTCTTCTGCACTCAAGTTCCCCAGTTTCCAATGACCCTCCACAGTTAAGCTGTGGGCTTTCACATCAGACTTAAGAAACCGCCTACGCGCCCTTTACGCCCAATAATTCCGGACAACGCTTGCCCCCTACGTATTACCGCGGCTGCTGGCACGTAGTTAGCCGGGGCTTTCTGGTCAGGTACCGTCAAGGTACAAGCAGTTACTCTTGTACTTGTTCTTCCCTGACAACAGAGCTTTACGACCCGAAGGCCTTCATCGCTCACGCGGCGTTGCTCCGTCAGACTTTCGTCCATTGCGGAAGATTCCCTACTGCTGCCTCCCGTAGGAGTCTGGGCCGTGTCTCAGTCCCAGTGTGGCCGATCACCCTCTCAGGTCGGCTATGCATCGTCGCCTTGGTGGGCCGTTACCCCGCCAACTAGCTAATGCACCGCGGGCCCATCTGTAAGTGACAGCCGAAACCGTCTTTCCATTTCCGATCAGGAGAAAGGAAATACTATCCGGTATTAGCCCCGGTTTCCCGGAGTTATCCCAGTCTTACAGGCAGGTTGCCCACGTGTTACTCACCCGTCCGCCGCTCATTCCGCCAGAATCACCCCGGAGGGGTCATCTGGTTTCCTGCGCTCGACTTGCATGTATTAGGCACGCCGCCAGCGTTCGTCCTGAGCCAAGATCAAACTCTCCATGAAAGTGTTGATGCATTGCTCGTCAGAGCTGACGTTGATCTTATGATCATGTCGTTTAGTTCGTAATTGGTTGTTTTGTTCAGTTTTCAAAGATCAATTTCGTTCTGCCGCTCGTTTGGCGACTAGAACATCATATCATGTTTCAACTTGCGTTGTCAACATGTTTTTTATCTCTGTGCTGTCAGGCGTTGTTGCTCGCTGACGACGCCTATAAATATAACACGCACTCCAATCATCGTCAATAGTTTTTTTATAATAATCTTGAACTCATACAATATGCCGTACACAGCCAAACCAGCTTAGCACATATCCTCCCATAAAACCATATCAGCATCAGCACTGATTTAAACGAGGACAGTAACTTACATCGACAGCTGCCCTCGTATTTTTTATCATCATTCTTTGATTCGGTATTCCCGATGGTATATTGCCTTGCCTTTCGTTTCTGTCAGCACCGCTTCAATGATCTCCTTCTCCTCTAAATAATTGAGGAGTGCACTCAAATGCGCAGCATAGGCTTCCACTTCCGGTCTGTTTTTCAATTCCCCGAAGGTCCATGCCTCATCCTTCATACGCATGACACGCAGCAGGTGCTCCGCAGCGGAGTGGGATCTGGCATTGATGGCAACATTGACGGCAAGCAGCATAAGCTGCACCCGCTGATCCGTTTCCTCCTTACTCTGGATGAATTCTTCACAAAGCTTATATACTTCCGAATCTATTCTACGCACCTGATTCCAAACGGTGACTTCCGGGTGATGTCCTTTTTCGATGATGGACAGCCGAGCCAGGTAATGCAGACAACGGACCATCCGCGTATATGCATCGAGGTACTGCCCGCTGTCATGGAGATCCTTTGTCTCGGCATAGGCACTTATCAATTTTGCAAATTCGATCGTCATTTTCAATTTCCGCTTTTCATATGGGAAGCTCGCCAGCTCGTTTTTCAGTTTTTCAATATATTCATTCCGATCGAAAACAACCTTTCCTTCGAAGATCCATTCAACCGCCCGCCGATATGTGCTAGTGTCAATCCAATAATGAAGCAGCGACTCCTCGACGATATGCATCGCTGCTATCTTCCCCTCATAACTGTAATGCTTCGTGAACCACGGCTCGTCTGCCTGTTTGACGATCACCAACAGAATCATATCGAAATTATCCGTGGTCGGACTTACCGGCTTTGTCTTTTCCACTAGGATGATACCCAATGTATTCGGCATACTGGCACGTTCTTGATAAATCGGACGAAGAATGTTCTCCAAGGCAATCCCTCCGCTGTGTAATTCTATATATTTTAGTAGTAATTCAACATATTTCTTCAAAATCCTCTTTTACCTGACAAAAGAAAAGCCTTCATCACAAACGTGACAAAGGCATTTCTATCTATAGAAGACTGCGCTCGAGGTTAATGCTTGGTTGTTTGCTGACAATCCGGGCACGTACCATACAACTCTAACCGATGGTGAGTTACATCGAAATCAGTTACCTGGGCAGCGAGCTTCTCTACTTCATAAAGACTTGGATAATGGAAATCGACAATCTTCCCACATGAATCGCAAATCAAATGGTAGTGTTCATCTGTATCACAATCGAATCGGCTGGAGGAATCTCCATAAGTCAACTCCCGTACCAACCCGTTCTCACGGAACACACGAAGGTTGTTGTAGACCGTTGCTACGCTCATATTAGGAAACTTATCCTCTAGCGCTCGATATATATCATCAGCGGTAGGATGGATCTTGGAATTCAGCAAGAACTCAAGCACCGCATGACGCTGTGGTGTTATTCTGACGCCGGATTCTTTCAATCGCTCCACTGCTGCTTGTAATCTCTGTTCAGACACCGTCATGCACCTCGCTTTCACTTGTAGATAAAACATTTGTCTAAACGATGACTATTCTTACATTATACTTCTTCTAAATTGTAAAGGGCGTTGCCTGATCTTGTCAATAAAAAACCCTGCTACCCTTTAAATATCCGGGACAAGCAGAATCTCTTCTGCCCCATGCAGGAGATTGGCATACCTTGCCGCGACAAAAAGATAATCAGACAAGCGGTTAATGAAGCGGAGTACCTCGTTGCTGCCATCTCCCTCTGCCAAAGCGACAATCAATCTTTCCGCTCGTCGTACAATGGTGCGCGCTTGATGCAAAGCAGCAGAGCTTGGGCATCCGCCTGGCAGGATGAATTGTTTCAGCGGCGGCAGCTCTTCTGTCCATCGATCGACTTCCATCTCCAAACTGGCTGTGTGCTTTGCTTCCAGCTTCCATTGAACCTCTTTATCAGGCGGCGTCGCAAGTTCAGCTCCTGCATGAAAGAGCAGTGTCTGGACACGCTGCAATGATTGACGGAAAGGAGCATTTTCAACCGTCATTAAACCGACTGCCGTGCCAATTGCTGCATTCGCTTCATCCAACGTGCCATAAGCCTCGACGCGAGGATGATTTTTCGGCACCCTCGTTCCATAGATAAGGGAAGTCTCCCCTTTATCCCCTGTTTTCGTGTAAATCTTCATTAGTATCCTCTGTCCAAATCGATTTTATTTATATACTGCTTCTCGGCTGATTCGTCTGTATATACCGTTAAGTTCTTTTCGAAGATATCCATTGCCCGCTCGATATAATGCGGGGATTTACCGGCCATATGCGGAGTCAACACAACACGTTCATGATCCCAGAAAGGATGATCCTCAGGAAGCGGTTCCTCTTCGAAAACATCCAGCACGGCAGCTTTTATCTTTTCTTTGTCCAAAGCATCCAGCAGCACTTCCGTCGCCACTGCATCTCCACGCCCCATATTGAGGAAGACCGCATGCTTCGGCATAAGGTCGAAGTGATTTTCTTTATAGAAATATTTGGTTTCCTTCGTACTTGGCAGAATGGAAATCAGATAATCTGCATGCGGAAGGACTATGTCAATATCTTTCTGTTTATATACTTCATCAAAATACTCTTTCGGAGAACCGCTGCGGCTCACACCGATTGTATGCATCCGGAAGGCTTTCCCTAACCGTGCCACTTCCTGACCGATGGCACCAGCCCCGACGACTACCAGTTTTTTCGCTGTGATTTCATCTATCATCAGATCCTTATCCCATACATGCTCTTCTTGCTTCTTCAGGAAAGCACGCTCATTGCGGGCCACAGCCAGTATCGACGAAATCGCATATTCCGCCATCTGGATTCGATGGATACCATTGGCGTTTGTCAGCATGATGCCTTTTTGGGCCATCAGCTCAAGCGGCAGATTATCGACACCAGCAGAAATGACCATGATCCACTTCAGCTTATCCGCTTTGCGGAGCGATGCCTCATCCGCTCCCCTTCCGCCGGTAACCAAGATTTCCGCTTCTTTGATGCGTTCCTCTGTTTCTTCTTTTGTGGAACTGAAGTGGAAAGTGATATCCGGATAAGAAGTTTCAAAATGCCGTTTCATTCGCTGATCTATTTTCACTGCTACGAGAACTTGCATATGTATCCCCTCCAAAAGTGTATGTATTTGTTTTCTCCCTTTACTATACCCTTTTTGCATCGAGCACGAAAAGCAACAGCCTTCATAAAAAAAGCCCAGACACTTAATGTCTGAGCCAATATCATGTAGGGGAGGTTTCATGCTGTACTATATGCAAGCAATGACCTCCCTGTATATGCGCTTGTCACGGATTGAGCCCTTTCAGTTCATCCAGTACAAATATGCCATCCTTGCGTATCAGCACATCATCAAAATAAATCTCGCCTCCGCCATATTCGGGGCGCTGGATGAGCACCAGGTCCCAGTGGACGGAGGAGCTGTTGCCATTCTCGGTCTCGTCATAGGAATCCCCGGGCGTGAAATGCAGGCTGCCGGAAATTTTTTCATCAAAGAGGATATTCCCCATCGGCTCCTTGATGACAGGATTCACCCCGAGGGCAAACTCACCAATGTAGCGTGACCCTTCATCTGTGTCCAGCACTTCATTCAAATTATCGGTGTGATCGGATACTGCCTTGACAATCTTCCCATTCTCGAAGGTGAGGGATACTTGATGATGGATGACACCTTGGTAAGGACTTGGCGTATTATATGTAATCGTCCCATTCACACTGTCTTTGACAGGTGCGGTGTATACTTCCCCATCCGGTACATTATGTGTACCTGCACAAATGACTGCTGGTATGTCTTTGATGGAAAATGAAATATCCGTTTCCGGACCGACGATACGAACGCGATCTGTACGCTCCATCAAATCCTTCAACGGCTGCTGTGCTTGGCGCATCACCTCGTAATCGACTGTGCTTACATCCATCACATAATCGTAAAATTGATCATGATTCATCCTCGCCTTCTGCGCCGCCGCAGGTGTCGGATATTCGAACAGCACCCATTTCTGGTTTTCATACAAGTAGTCATCGGATGCCTTCATCAGCTTCCCATGCTTGATGAACTGGTCATTCGGAACGCTGCCCAGCTCTGCATCATTTTCTTTTCCCCGAATCACGAGAAAAGCATCAGTATCCTTGAACTGTTCCAAATTCCATTTATCGGTCAAACGGAACTGTTCTGCCGGGGCATGCTCCATGATGATTCGTTCTGTTTCTTCTTCATTCCAAAATAAGAATGGAATAGCACCCAGCGCATACGTTTCCTTCAGGATTTCCTTCACAAGCGGTTTACTGGCTGGAACTGCACTGATAATGACTTTCTCATTTTCTTTCAGCTCCAGACTATGAGATAAAAGCAGCTTGGCTAGTTTATTCAAGCGAGGATCTTTCATCGATATCATCTCCTTTATTTTCCATCATAACAAAAACGACCCAATGCATGTGCATTGGGTCGCGAATATCATTGCAGGTTGTCCTGGATGAACTGCAGCGCTTCTTCGGTATGTCCGTCCACTTTCACCTTGCGGAATTCCTTTTGAAGGTTTCCCTCTTTGTCGATGATGAAAGTGGAGCGTTCGATTCCGTAATATTCTTTGCCGAAGTTCTTTTTCAGCTTCCAGCATTCGTAATCTTCTGCCACGGCATGGTCTACGTCTGCTAGCAAAAGGAATGGCAAATCGAATTTGTTGATGAATTTTTCGTGGCTTTCTATCGGGTCCGGGCTGACACCGATGATGACTGCATCCAGATCGGTGAATTTATCATGATTATCACGGAAACTGCACGCCTCTGTCGTACAGCCTGGTGTATTATCTTTTGGATAGAAATAAAGTACGACGTTTTTACCTTTGAAGTCGTGAAGGGAAACGATTTCTCCGTTTGTCGCAGGCAGGGTGAAGCTTGGTGCTGCTTTGCCGATTTCTGTTGTCATGGAAAGACCTCCTTGAATTACTGATATATCTTAGCGTATCCGATTTAAGCCAGGAGCACAACTAATCTCCTTCGCCATTCATCTTTTGCCTTACGACCGTGTGCTGCCATACCTTCAAAACCAATCCAGACGGCAGCAGATATCCGATCAGCGCCTCAATCAGTGCCAGGAACCGACCGACACCTACAGGCAGGATATCACCGTAGCCTACGGTAAGTAACGTGACCCCGCTGAAATAGATGGAATGCAGCAAGGAACCTGCAAGCGAGGAATCGATCAGGTCACCGCCTTCTGCAAGAACGATGCCTTCAATCGACAGGATGAAATAAAACAGGCCAAAAGCGAGCATCACACTAACATATAGGAACAACAAAGATAGGAATAAATCGATAGAAAATATCGAGGAGGATTTCACCTCATGTTTAAAAAAGGAATACATACAGCCGATCAAGGCAATGAATATCACGATCACCAATACAAACACCATGTCCATCCCTCCGGTCCAGCTGCAAAAGCCAGGAAGTGGTGGATACGCAATGGGAAGGACACATTCCGCCCTCCCTTTTTCATCCTTCCATTCCCAAACGCTTTCTCCGCTTTTCTAATTAGTTATTAGTTTACGAGCGGCATGTCCCGACTATGTGCAAGCAAGCTGCTTTTTTCGAAGAGCCATAGGGACTGTGCTATACTGGAGGAGAGAATGATACGGAGGTTTACCTATGATGAATAAGACGAAATCAGAACAGTTACATAAAGAAGCACAGGAGCATATCGTCGGCGGTGTGAATTCCCCATCCCGCTCGTTCAAGGCCGTCGGCGGCGGTTCCCCGATATATATGGAGAAAGCACAAGGGGCTTATTTCTGGGATGTGGATGGCAACAAGTACATCGATTATCTAGCTGCATACGGCCCGATCATCACTGGTCATGCGCACCCGCATATTGCAGAAGCCATCACCAAAGCAGCCCACAACGGTGTGTTATACGGAACACCGACACGCCTGGAGAATCAATTCGCGCAAATGCTGAAGGAAGCAATCCCTTCCCTGCATAAAGTCCGCTTCACGAACTCCGGTACAGAAGCAGTCATGACGACGATCCGCGTCGCCCGTGCCTATACCGGACGCAATAAACTGATCAAATTTGCCGGCTGCTATCATGGCCATTCCGATCCGGTACTGGTGGAGGCAGGGTCAGGTCCTTCCACCCTGGGTACACCAGATTCCGCTGGTGTACCAGCATCCATCGCGGCAGATATGATCACCGTTCCATTCAATGATCCAGATGCATTGTATGACGCTTTGGAAAAATGGGGCGACCAGATTGCCGGTATCCTTGTCGAACCGATCGTCGGCAACTTCGGCATCGTGACACCAGAGCCCGGCTTCCTTGAAAAGGTGAATGAGTATGCGCATGCCAAAGGTGCACTTGTCATCTATGATGAAGTAATCACAGCGTTCCGCTTCACCTACGGCAGCGCCCAACAGCTTCTCGGCGTGGAACCGGATCTGACAGCAATGGGTAAAATCATCGGGGGCGGCCTTCCGATTGGTGCCTATGGCGGCAAAAAAGAAATCATGGATCAAGTCGCACCTCTCGGACCTGCTTATCAGGCTGGTACAATGGCCGGAAACCCAGCCTCCATGGCAGCAGGCATCGCTTGTTTGGAAGTACTGCAGCAGCCAGGTGTATATGATAGCTTTGAAGAGCTTGGGGCGAAACTGGAAAATGGCATCAAACAGCATGCAGCCGACGCTGGCATAACGATCACTGTCAATCGCGTAAAAGGCGCTCTTGCGGTCTACTTCACAGATGAAAAAGTAACGAATTATGCACAAGCTTCTGCATCCGACGGCGAGAAATTCGCCCAGTTCTTCCAGCTTATGCTGGCTCAAGGGATCAATCTTGCTCCTTCTAAATATGAAGCATGGTTCATTACGACCGCCCATACAGAGGAAGATATCGATCGGACATTGGAAGCCGTGAAATCAAGCTTCGAACAAATGAAATAAGGGTATGCTAAAAGGCATCAGCACTTTCGCTGATGCCTTTTTTGTTCTGAAATATTTCTTCAGATAATACTTTATTATCTCAGGGCATTCGTGTAACATCATATAGAATAGTTTTTCAAGGAAAGAACGGAGGATCCAAGAAATGAAACTTGGTGCCAGAATGCTTAAAACTGGCGTGGCAATCACTCTTGCCTTATATGCAGCGACCTTACTTAACTTGACGCCGGTGTTCGCTGCCATCGGAGCTGCCTTCTCGATGCGGCAGTCCGTCTATCAATCCTACATCGGGCTTATGGATCAGGTGAAGGGGAACGTCGTTGGTCTGGTCGTCGCTGTTGCGATGTATTACACCTTCGGAACGGAACCGATCATCATCGGGGTTTCCGCCATCCTTACCATCGGGCTTTGTGTAAGCCTGAAAATACGGGAAAGCGTCATTGCGATCGTATCCCTTGTTTCCGTGATGGAGAACACGAGCGGTATGGATTTTCTCCCGTTTGCCCTGCTGCGGTTCTCGACATTGACATTAGGTATTTTATCTGCCTTTTTTGTGAATCTTGTTTTTCTTCCGCCTAAGTATGAAGTCGTACTATTGCAGAAAATCGATCAATTCAGCACGGAGATCCTGCAATGGCTGCGCGTGGCCACCCGCAACTGGTCGGATCAGCCGGCTCTGAAGGATGAAATAGCGAGAATCGAATCGGAAATCCAAAAAATAGACGATATCTATACTCGTTTCACTGAAGAACGGACCTACACCCAAAAACAAAAACTTGTGAAAGCTAGAAAACTGGTTGTCATCCGTCAGCTCATCACGACCTTGAAACAGTCGCACGGCATCCTAAAAGAAGTATATGATCTGGGGGAAAAGATGTCAGAGCTTCCGAACTGTTCAAGCGAAACATTCGTCGAAGAACTCGATAAGGCCATCATGTCACATGAAAAGCTGATTCTGAGTGCAATGGGCCGTATCAAGCACCAGCAAGAAGAAAGCAGCATCCGCGAAACACTGGATCCGGATATCCCGGCACTTGTCGACCTGCTGATCCATGTCTTCGAAAACAAGGAAAACGATGAGAAAATGCTCTTCCTTCCGCTAGCTTCGCGCCTGATGGAATATCACAGAGAGCTGGATAGACTGAAACGGCTGTTGAACAGCTACCTCCGATACCATAACGAGGACTCAACAGTGGTCATGCCAAAGGAATAAATACATCACTCTAATGGAGTGGTGTATTTTTTATATTCAATTTAATTTAATGGAAATGATGACTTCAAAGCAGCTCGGGAAAGATGGGTACTTCATTCAAAAGCTACATAGTTGAATATCCCATGCTTTTATTTTCCTGGCCGCTTATAACAAGAAAATGGTGCCCGAAGATGCAAAAGGAAAAGACTGTTGAGTTTTACTGCTCAACAGTCTTTTCCTTTAATTTCTCCAACCTTACCTGTCTCCTTTTAATTATTTCTTTGTAATTAAAATACGAGCCATCGTATGTTTTCTTGAATAATCGTTGTGCATGTAAAGCGGAAATTAGCGCCAAACCTGCAATCCAAAAAGAGGAGCTATAAATTCCTGATACTAATAACCCAGCGCTTATAAAGATCCATAATATAATGGAGTGTTTCATCACTATTCCTCCAAATTATAGGTATGGACTTCTTCTGAACGCTTTGAAATATTTAGCGCTTCAAATAAGAGAGCCTTTGAGGCTACGTACGCATTATATTCAATTCGCTCAAGCATATCATACGCCCTACGAAGTGTTTTATCTATTACGAGTATGCCGTGTTTATTCAGCAGCATCGCTTTAGGCAGTGTTGCAGCTGGCAACTCACTTAGATGATCTTTTACAATAGCTGCCAGCTCTTTAGAAGTAGCTGGCGCGAATGGCAATGTCGGAATTTGGCCAAGTTTTTGCGTGGCCTCCGTCAAGTTAGGCAGCTCCATACCTAAAGTTGCAAATACCATGGATTCCTTAGGGTGCGCATGTAAAACACAACCAATATCCGAACGTTGTTTGTAACAGGCCATATGCATGTTTATTTCACGTGTTATATTTCCCTCCCCTTCTACCTTTTGCTCATTCATATCCACTACTAAAATCTCATAAGGTTTTAAATCGCAGAACTTTTCTTGAGACATCAAAGTCGGAGTCATGATGATATGGTCTCCATTCATACGAACACTCACATTTCCTCCCGCTGCATTTGTCTCATAGCGATCAAACATCATCTTTACAACTTTACATAAGTCTTCTCGTTCTTTACGATATAGCATCTGGGTTTACCTCCAATTTTTTGATTTTTATCATTGGCAGCATCTGCTCTGCTTGGATTAAATCAAAATCAGTGCAATTCCGTTTTGTCACTTTAGATGCAGAACAAGCAGTAGCATAAGCAATTGCTGTTTCCAGATTTGCTCTAAGTGCTAGTTGTGCAAGGAAACTCCCAACAAAAACATCACCTGCACCTGTATCATTCACTTCTTTGACCTTCGGCGGAAAAACGCGGTATATTTCACCAGCGTGGACAACATAACTTCCCTCTTCCCCAAAGGAAGCAGCTATATATGGAACGCTTTCATTCAAAACTAATAAACGATCTTTCATGGATTCCATTGCTGGAGTCAGTAGTTCCTCTAACTCAAACTGATTCGGTTTTATAAAATCCACTTCCATTTTTACCGCCAGCTTAAGGGCATCCCCAGAAAGATCACACGCAATAAAGCTTCCAGCCCGTTTACCAACATCGATAATTTCTTTCAGCTGTTTCAGTGTATAATCAGGGGGAAGCGAACCCGCTAAAACAAGCATATCGTCTTTTTTCAATAACTTTTGCAGTTGGAAAATCAACTTTTCATGATTGGTCCTTGAAATGCGAAAGCCGCTTCCCGTAACCATCGTACTTCCCTGGCTCTCCTCATCAATTAACACAATGCACTCCCTGGTTGATGCATTTTTTTCAACGATCAACTGATGAGTCACTTGTTTCGCTCGCAGGATTTTTTCCATCTGCAGTTGATTCTCGGACCCTATAAAACCTAACGCAATATTTTCAATACCAAATTTGCTTAACACATGCGAAACATGGAATCCTTTCCCTCCTAAATCGTATTCTGCCGTTTTTACACGATTAGTTTTCTTTTTCGTTAACATACCGCTTGTTTGGATAAGCCGATCGATGGCCGGATTAAGCGTGACGGTGTAAATCATTTTTTTGGCCTCCTTACGCTACTTCTTCCTCCTTGTTTAAAGCTTCCGTACGTTTTTTCATCATTCTATAGTAGATTACGAGCAGCACAATCCATACTGCTCCAAAGAAGATTCCCAGAATGCTGCCGCTTGATGCATCTGCAAATATATAGCGGAAAACCGGATACTCAAGTGTACTCCAGGACAAGAGTTGACCTTCTGCAATATTTACTGCATTGGTATCCCGAGCAAGCTTTGTAATGGTTGGTGCGAATCCTGTAGCAATATATAAGAATATTGGAGTCGTCACACTACCGAGCAATATCATCCGAAGTAAATTTCCTCCCGTGATGATTAAAGCCGGAACAGCTAAAGACGTGTTGATAATCCCGGCAAACGGAAGAACATTGTTACCAGGCAGGATGATCGCATAAATAAGGGTAATTGGTACAAGGATTATCATTGCTACCCATACTTCGTTACTTCCGGCTAGTATTGGCCAGTCGAGCCCAATAAAGAGTTGTCTGTTTTGAAACTTCTTTCTCATAAAATCAGAAACTGCTTCTGATAAAGGAGATAACGCCTGCATAAACAATTTTGCCACCATCGGGAACAGCGTCAGTGCAGTCGCAGCCTGAACTGCCAACATCAAGCTTTCCTGTACAGAGTAACCAGCAGCAATACCTAGTAATAGACCAATGATGAAACCCATCACATGGTTTTCTGCAAAAATACCTATTCTCTCTTTCAAGGTATCTGCATCTACATGCTTATCCAGAAATGGCACTTTACTAATCAGCCAGTTAAACGGGAGCAGGAAGACACCAAATATCATCATACTGTGCGACACCGTCACACCAGGAATTCCGGTTATTTTTTCGATTTGCTTTTGATTCACATCCCCTAAAAGTAGTTCGATGACCATTTGGAAAGCTGCTACTAAAAAGGAAAGGATGATATTTCCGCTTACTCCAATAACAAGTACTGCCGTAAGGATTTTCCCCCATACATTCCACAAGTCAACGTTTAATGTCTGGGTCCTGTTGATGATCAACATCACTGCATTGACAGCCATTTGTAACGGAAACATAAGGAAGGCTAAAGGCCACGCCCAGGCTAAGGTTGCTAAAGAAGTCCATCCGCCATCGATGATATTGAGTTCAATACCAGTACGCTCTACCAGCCCCTGTGCTGCAGGCGTCAGCGCGTTGAGCATAAAGCTGATGACAATATTCATCCCGATAAATGCCACGCCAAGAATGACAGCAGCACTAAATGCATCTTTCCATTTCATTTTTGCTGTGATTCCTACAATGAACATCAGTAACGGAACGAAGACTGCCGCTCCCAGATCTAATACATATTGAAAGATTTGTTGTAAAAGATCCATCCATCTCCACCTCCTACGATTTTAAAAGCGAGATCAGTTTTTCCGTTTCTTCCTTCATTCCCATACCCGTTAAAAAAGCAATTCCATTTAAAGTAGGGATATCATAGTGTTTTTTGGCCTTTGTAATGGCGATATATACATGGCTGGTCTTGATATACTGATCCAACGATTTAATATCGACTGCCTCCACGTTCGCTTTCACACCATTTTCATTCAAAATTTTTTTTACTTTGGATGCGACCGTCTGACTGGTCGCTACACCAGAACCACATGCAACGATAACTGTTTTCATCTTGCTCACTCCTCAAACTTTTTTTTGATAAAAGAAAATAATGTATGCTGTTCTTGATTAGACTGAAGTCCTTCGACGAACTCAAGACTTGAAAACTTTCCCATCAGGAGTTGCAGCAGCTTTACTTGATCACCTGTATCTTTAATGCCAAGGATAAAAAAATAATCGATTAATATCTGTCGATTTTCCGTCCCCATATGAATGAATGGAAGCTTATATTTATTTTTAACTACTGCCACAAAACCTTTATTTACGTGCTCCGGGTCTGTATGCGGGATACCTATATTAATTTGCTCCAGGGCCAAACCTGTTGGATACAGTTCCTCCCTCTCTGTGATTGCACGGATAAAAGTAGATTTTACATATCCCCTCTTTTCCAGCTCCTCCCCTATAAATAAGAAAAGGTCTTCCGTATTCCTTGCATCAACATCCAGAAATACAAGCTCTTCATGTAACAAATCCACTTCACTCATCTTGGTCACCTCCTTTTTCCTCTGTTATAAATTTCAGAGCATCTTCCTCAGATGAAGCGCTTACAATTTTATTTAAACTATCCTCTTCTAAAAACAGTTCATTTAAATGTAATAGTGTAGGAACGTGGAGATGATAATCACTTGGAGCTAAGACAACTATCACCTTGGCAAAATGGGAATCCGGCATTTGAATTTGCTTCCTGCAAATAAGTATGGAGAAATCCTGCTTGTTCACTCCATCAGACGGCTGGGCATGTGGAAGATAGACATGCGGACCAAGCATCATCCTGTCACTCTCCCGTTCGAATATCTCATATAATTTTTGTGAATAACCTTCTGTTATGGACTCCCTGGATAATAAAGGTTTAATAGCATACGCTAATGCATCCCGCCAATGAATTGTTTCATCCAGGAATAAAATATGTTCTTTCTTAAAAGGGAAAAGATGCGAGTTTGTACTACTTTCCATTTTTAATTTTGGGGATTTATTAAAGAAGTCTACAATTTTATCGTGAACAATCTGGTAATTGCCTTCGTTGATATGTTCTTTTAGATAATAAATTAATTCCTTGGCTTTCTTATCCGCATTACGGTTAATATGTTTATCGATGGCATTTCGTATCTCCGATCTAGCTGCTCGATTTAAGAAGGGTTTCACTATAAACGTTTTCTTGGATGTATTAAGAGGGACTGTGGAAAAGATAAAATCCACCTCCTGTTCATATTCCTTGAAATGTCTTTCTGCATAAGCCCCCATAAATTGAATATGACTAAACATATCTTTTAACGTTTCCAATAACAGCTTGGAGACAGAGGTTCCATTTCTGCATACGACTAATGCTCGAAACGCATATTCTTGTCTTTCTTCCGTTCGATAGATCCATGCTTGAATGATCATGGCCAAATAAACCAATTCTTCCTTGGAAATAGAAGCTCCAATAGACTTTTCGATTGGATAAACCGATTTTGAAACGATAGCAAACATGGCAGGAAATTCCGCAATAAATTGTTCAGTTAATGGATTTTGTATTGAAAGATTGAATCTTATCCTATATATTGCTGGTCTAAGATGAAGCAATATTTTATTCAAAAGCTCTGATTTATCAAGTAAATTGGTTGCAAGCTGTGTATCGACCATATCAATTGTTGTTCGGACCGCCAAGGACAATTCATTGCTCGAAGAGATTGCCAGTACAGATTCAAGCATATTGGATGACAGGATCTGCAATGCTAAATACGTTTTGTCTTCATCATCCAAATGACTATCCCAGAACATATGCTTCAAGGTTTGGATTTCATTTGATTGTTCCATATCTGCCAAATCGAATTCTGCCCTCCAAGAAGCATTTGAATGTTTCATTCGCTGTATAAGGAGATACAATACAACAGGTAAATCATCTATTTGCTCATCAGTTAAAGCTATCGACAACTTCTTCTCCATATTGATCAACCGCCGCCGTAGGAAAAAGATATCTTCTTTGTCAAGGAAACCAAGACGGCAGAGGAAGGAGAAACCGAATTGCGCTGCTAAAACCCTTTTAATTTCCTCAATAAAAAGCTTTCGTATCTTGAACTCTTCCCCACTGATACTGTATCCATTTTTTCTGGTATAGTTTAACTCAATCATTTTTTCAGATAATATATCTCTTATTCGTTTCAAGTCTTGCAGAGCCGTATTTTTGCTTACCTGAACCAAATCAGCCAAGTCTTGTAATGCAGGATTTCCATCTGTGATGCAGAGCTTGATAAACAGCAAACTTTCGCGCATTTCAGGAGCAATATAATTCAAATCGGCCATAACGCCATGCTTTAGAAAATAATATAAACCTTCTCTAGTACTTTCATTGATCGTAATATTGCCATTCTTACTATCAATCCTAATAGCTTCTCTGTTTTCTTTTATTAGGTACTGATTCACATCGTCTATACAGGCTTGAAGACTGCGTTTATTCCTGCACATCTCTTCTTCAACAGCTGTTAATGTTGATGAATGGTGCTCTAAAAAATACAGGACTAAATCACTCACTTCTTTTTTCATTTTTTCACTCCCTTCTTGACTCTTCCTAATCTCATTATATTCAATGAAAAATCGCGTGAGGTCTGATATATCACAATTTAGGTAAGCGCTTCCATTTGCGTTTGTGATGAAGTTTGGGTAATAGGGGGGAACAAGTCAGTAATTGTTTTCTCATGCTATGCTACCCCTGTATCCATGCAACTAAAATAAACAAAAAAGGATAGATGAACAGGTCTCCCTGTCCATCTATCCTTTTTCCATCGTACTCAATGTACCAGAATCCTCATCCAGATGCTGTATCTGATATAGATTGAAGTAATTGCCTTGGAGCGCCATCAAGTCGACATGGGATCCTTGCTCGACAATACGGCCATCCTGGACGACGACGATTCGGTCTGCATGCGTGATTGTCGCCAGTCTGTGGGCGACAATGAAGGTCGTCCGATCAGATGCAAGCTTCTCCAGGGCTTCCTGAATCAAATGTTCACTCTCCAAATCAAGCGCCGATGTGGCTTCATCAAGAATAAGGATCGGCGGATTTTTCAGGAATATGCGCGCAATGGCAATCCGCTGCTTCTGCCCTCCGGATAGCTTGACGCCGCGTTCTCCCACAAGGGTATCGTATCCTTGCGGCAGATGCTCGATAAAGTCGTGCGCATTGGCTGCTTTGGCGGCTGCCACTACTTCTTCATGGGTAGCCTCCGGTCTTCCAAGCTTGATGTTCATTTCGACTGATTCACTGAACAGGATATTATCCTGCAGCACCATTCCTATTTTATCCCGCAAGGAACGTGACTGTACATCCCGGATATCGGTGCCGTCAATCGTTATCCTGCCGCCTGTCACATCATAGAACCGAGGGACGAGGCTGACGATCGTCGATTTACCGCCGCCGCTCATCCCGACAAAAGCGATTGTCTCCCCTTGTTTCACATCAAGCGAGATATCCTTGAGCACGAGCTCTTCATCGTCGCCGTAACGGAACGATACATTCTCGAAGGAAACATGGCCATCGACCTTTGTGAGCTTCGCGGCATCGGGTTTATCTTCAATATCATATTTCTCATCGATGAATTCAAATACCCTGTCCATGGAAGCGACCGCCTGTGTCAGTGTCGTGGAAGAGTTCACCAGCCGGCGGAGCGGGCTGTATACGCGATCCATGAATCCGGCGAAAGCAACCATTGTCCCCAATGTAAGATTCCCTTGAATAACCTCATAAGCTGCATATGCAATCACGATCAATGGCGCCAAGTCCGTAATCGTATTCGTTACCGCAAAGGTCTTGGCATTCCAGACTGTATGCTGGATGGCACTCTCGAGGAAGCTGCGGTTTTGTGCATCGAACTGCTTTTGTTCATAGTCCTCCAGCGCAAAACTTCGTGTGACCGGGATACCTTGGACGCGTTCATGCAAGTGACCCTGCACTTCAGCCAAAGCTTGCGAGCGTTTCCTGGTCAAACTGCGGAGACGCTCATAAAAATACTTGATCGCCACACCATATACCGGAAACAGTACGATGGCCACCAGCGTCAGCGATACATCCATCGTAAACATGATACCAACTGCAATAATGATCGTAGCCAAGTCCAGCCATACATTCATCAAGCCAGTCATGATGAAGTTCTTTGTCTGCTCCACGTCATTGATGACACGGGATATGATTTCCCCTGTTTTCGTCTGGGAATAATACCGCAGGCTCAGGCGCTGGATATGATCGAACAACTGATTCCGGATATCATACAGCACCCGGTTCCCCGTCCACTGCGCCAAGTACTGCCGATAATACTCCACTGGCGGCCTCAATATCAGAAAGACGATCAGGGAACCGCCAAGCAGCCAGAATAGGCGCTGCACCTTGTCCCCTGCCGATAAATCAGCATTGACGACATGATCGACTACGTAACCCAGGATCAGCGGAATCAGCAAAGGTATGGCGAATTTTACTATACCGATTATAATCGTAAAAATAATTTTCCATTTATACGGTTTTACAAAACGTAAATACCGTCTCGTACTGCTCAACACAATCACCTCTCTGTTGTGCACAACGATAAATCCCTGCCAAGGTAGGCAAGGATTCATAGCTTATGTTATTTATCTGTAGGTCAGGAAAAGCTCATACCATGTATCGATGAAATCCGGTGAAAATGGCCCTTTTCCTTGTCTGATCCAGCTGATCAGGATATCGACCTGATTCCATAGGATTTTCTCTATTTCCGGAGGATAATTCATCTGCCGCTTGTGTACATCGAATTCATCTTCATCCAGCAGTGTAAACGTCATATCGGGATATATCTTGATATCCAGATCATAATCGATATACTTCAGCGCCTCTCCATCATATACATACGGAGAACTGATATTGCAATAATAATAAATCCCATCCGTACGCAGCATACCGATTATATTGAACCAGTGCTTCGCATGGAAATAAACAATGGCAGGTTCGCGTGTGATCCACGTCCGTCCGTCGCTTTCCGTGACCATCGTCCGGTCATTGGCACCAATCAGGATTTCTGCCGTACTCTTCAATACCGTGCTGCTTTCCCATACCCGATGGAGCTGGCCGTTATGCTTATAGCTGTGTATCTGAATTTTCGTTCCTGCCTCTGGGCCAGCCATGCGAATCTTCCTTCCTTTGTATTGTCCTATATGTAAGATCGTTTCTTTATATTATAAAGATATTTCAGACACAATGGAAATGAAAAACGCTGATTGCTGCCCAAGCATCGGCAAAAGAGCCCCTCAGCGTGCGCTGAAGGGCTCCGTTCATACGAAAGTAACAATTCAGACGATGTCCGTCTTACTTGCGGGACTGTTTGTTTTGCTTTTGAACTTGCTGTACATCCGTCTCGGAAGCAAATTCAGTTCCGAACTGGCTGGAACCGCCTTTTGCTTTCTGTCGAGACTGCTGGTTCTGCTGTTGAACCTGCTGTACGTCAGTTTCAGAAGCAAATTCAGTTCCGAATTGGCCGGAACCACCTTGACGAGACTGCTGGTTTTGTTGTTTAACGTGCTTCGCATCAGTACCAGATTGTGTCTTTTTGTTCACTGTTATCACCTCCGCCACATTACTTTCTCCTGAATGCGGCGCTGTTATCCAAAAAAGTTCAAAAAGCTTCTGGTTTATTCTGGTATATGAAACTGGTGCAGGATTTTCTGATGCGGAACTGGAAATGGATATTCATCTATATCCGAAAGGGCAACGAATTTTCCTTGCTCCGGTATCGCGTCTGTTGTTTTTGCGCGCAGGACGATGATTTCCCATATGATATGGGAAAAAACATGACGGACAGGCTGCAGCGTTTCAACGAGCTCGATTTCAATGCCATACTCCAGCTTGAACCAATACGCGAGCTGTTCGACCGAAACCTCTGCAGCATCCGCCATTGGAAATTGCCATAGGTTCGCAAGCAGCCCTTCTTGGGGTCTTTTCTCGATAAGGACTTCTCCTTGCGGGTTCTCCACGACGACAGAAAGATATGGCATCGTCTTTTGCTTCTTCCCTTTGGATTTGATGGGCAGCTCTTCCTGAAGCCCTTGCCGGAATGCGGCGCAGTGCTCCTGTACCGGACATAACATACAAGCGGGCTTTTTCGGAGTACAAATCAGCGCTCCAAGCTCCATCAGCCCTTGATTGTAGGAGGACGGGTCCTCCTTCGAAATCATTTCTTCGACTGCTGCTTCAAAGATTTTCCTTGCTTTTGGCTTCGCGATATCTTCCGTGATCAAAAGGATCCGGGACAAGACCCTCATGACGTTCCCATCGACTGCCGGCTGCGGAATTCCGTAAGCGATGCTGAGGATGGCACCCTTTGTATATGGTCCGACACCTTTGAGCTTCCCTAACTCATCCACATCATCCGGTACCTTGCCGCCGTATGTCCGGGCCACCTCACGCACGGCTGTTTGAAGATTGCGGGCCCGGGAATAGTAACCTAAGCCTTCCCATGCTTTCAGGACGTCCTGCTCATCCGCTTCGGCCAATGCCTGGATTGTCGGAAAGCGTTCCATGAAACGATTAAAATAAGGAATCACAGTATCCACCTTCGTCTGCTGGAGCATGATCTCCGATACCCAAATCCGATACGGATCCCGCGTTTCACGCCAAGGCAGTGAGCGTTTTTCCTGCTGGAACCAATTAATTAAATCATCTTGAAATAAATCTATGGAAAAATGCTGAAACTTAACATGTAGATCGTCTAAATGCAAAATCATTCACACTCCGTGTTACAATAATAAATGTATTAGGTGGTTTGGTTTCATCAGAAGGAGGACACATCAATGGACACTGGTACCCATATTGTCATGGGGATAGCCCTTGGGGGCTTGGCCACACTTGATCCTGCTGTTCACCAAGACCCTGTATTGTTCAATGCAGTACTTGCAGGCACGATCCTTGGTTCACAGGCACCCGACTTTGATACAGTACTGAAATTACGGAACAATGCTTCTTATTTACGAAACCACCGGGGAATCACGCATTCGATCCCCGCTGTCATATTGTGGGGATTGGCGATTTCCCTGCTTCTGTACGTGTTAGTGCCAGAGATCGACTTTCTGCATCTATGGCTATGGACTTTCGGTGCCGTTGTGCTGCACGTATTTGTCGATGTATTCAATGCTTACGGCACACAGGCTTACCGGCCATTCACCAGACGCTGGGTCGCTTACGGCTTCATCAATACGTTCGATCCTTTCATCTTTACGATGCATGTGATCGGTATCGGCCTCTGGCTGATCGGTTTTGAACCTGGTCCGACCTTTGCAGTCATTTACGCGATCCTTGTCCTCTATTATGTGAAGCGTTACATGGATAAACGAAGGATCATCAAACAAGTGAAGGCACGGATTCCCGATGCCCAGATCATTGCCACTTCCCCGACGATGAAGCAAGCAGTCTGGCGTGTTGCGATCACAGCTCCCGATCATTTTTATGTCGGGAAAGTGGAGGATTGGGAGCTCCGCATCATCGATGAGTTCGAAAGGAAGCCTTTGCCTGACAGCGAGCTGATGGAAGTTGCCAGGGAAGACAAGAATATTGCAGCCTTCCTAAGCTTTTCCCCTGTTTTCACATGGGAAGTGAACTTGTATGATGATTTCACCGAGCTGCGGCTGATCGACCTGCGCTACCATAACAGCGCACAGCATTACCCATTCAAAGCAGTCGTTCAAATTGATGATAATCATCAAATCATAAGCTCCTACACAGGCTGGATCTTTTCCGAACAGAAACTGCAGCGAAAGCTTGTTACAGACGATAATCCATCTGCATTATAAAACCTGGAGATTTGATTCTCCAGGCTTTTATTGTTGTCTGCGTTCCTTGAATAGATAATGGTATTTCGGATTACGTTCCAGGAACTCATCCAGTCTTGGGCCATAATGCTGAATCCATTGGCGGACAATCGCTTCTGTCATGTCCTGCCCTTGATACTTGCGGCCGGCTTTTGCGCGTGTTGCCTCGAAATCTTCCCAAAGGATCTCGACCCATGTCCGGGCCTCATCCATTGTCAGCCGTTCGTTTTGCTGCTGCAACAGCGCAGCAAGCTCACGGAATTTATTTTCCATTCATTCTTCTTCCTTTCCATCATAAACCCAACATAATCTCAAAAACAAATGCACAAGCTAGAATCAATGCGGATCAACCAATCTTGAGGAGGCAGATACATGTCCAAGTTTGACCGTTTTTCCAGAACAGGCACCATCAATTCCGTCATCCAGTCACCCCGCACCACTTCAAAGCATGCGAATAACCAGGTGAATGGGGAAACACAGCAAACACAGACAGATATCATCATCCGTACTCAAGCAGTCAAGAAAAACCGCAGATAAAATTCACCTCGGCTCATCAGCCGAGGCAATTACATAGTCGGCCTGCCGAGCACGCTGATCGGCAAGGCTTCCAGTTCTTGTCCAGTTTCACTGCCATGACGGCGGTAGCCCCAGGCAAACACACCATTGAGATAATCAATCGTGAACACATGCGACCGATCGCCTTTGATTTGATACGTAACACCTGGCTTGAATTCATCCGGATTCATCGTATATGCTTTGGCCATTTGACGCTTGCGCTCCAAAATCTGATATTCGCTGAAATTTCCCATCTGTTCAGCCTTTTGCTGCTGGATTTTCAGCTGTTTCATTTCCTCTTTCAGCTGTTCCACTGTCAAATCACTATAACGCAATTGCATATTTGCACCTGCTTTCCCCTAATAAAGGTCTTTTTCCTTCGCTTCCTCTATATACTTCTGGATCAGCTCCATCGGGAAGCCTTTTCGATAAAGCGCCGTCTTGATCTTTTGAATGAGTTCATAGCCTTCCGCCTTTTGCGCATACCTGCGCCAAAGCTTGTCGCCTTGAAATCTGACAGCCTCCAGCTCCGCATCCGTGTCCTGATCGGTATCTTTCAGCGCCAGTGATACAGCTTCCTTGGCAGCAGCACTCGAGAATCCCTTCGAAAGCAGCTGCTGCTGGGCAAGCTGGATCTTCTCCTGATGGGATTTTTTTGCTTTTGCCTGCAGCTTGCTGCCGGCAAGCTTGACGGCTTTCTCCAGCTCTTTCTCAAAAGTGTAATACGTCATCGCTTGGTCTGCAGCTGCCCCGGCAATCCCTTTTTCCTGTAATTCTTTCCGGATGACAAGCGGACCCTTGCTCGTCGTGTTCACCTTTGTCCGGACAAAAGCGCCGGCAAAGGCCGCATCATCTATATAACCTTGTTCTTCCAGCCTGTTCAAGGCTTCTTCGATATGTGTCGGATCCTGTTCTTTCTTTATCAGATAATTTCTTATTTCTTTTTTTGAACGCATCCGGTAGCTTAAATATTGTAAAGCCAGGGTAAAGCACTTATGGGCCGTATCTTTTTCGATGATGGTCTGCAGCGCTTCGTCCGATAGTTCCTGTCCTTTGGCGATTCCGCTTGAAATCAGGATATCTTCATCGAGACCGAAGCCGAACTTCTCGCCTTTCCCATCGTCGATAAAAATATTATAGCGGCCGATTGTATTTTTCTGGGTCGTGATTTTTGTGATTTTCACCATTTTCGACACCTCTTGTGTCTTTATTCTACCACGAAATGATTGTCCATAAAATCGTAAGCTCAGCATAAAGAAGGAGGAGCAAGATCATGAATATCGTCATCAGCGGCGGAACAGGATTCATTGGAAAACGATTGGCAGAGATCTTGATCGAGAAAGGACATCATGTGTATATCCTCACTCGATCACCCGGGAAAAAGATAGATACGAAACAAGTCACTTATGTCGGCTGGCTGAAAAAAGGGGCCGATCCCCTTTCCCAGCTTCCAGAGGTTGATGCTGTCATCAATTTAGCCGGAACCAGCCTTTTCGGCAAGTGGACAAAGGAAAAGAAAGAGCAAATACGGAGCAGTCGATTGGAGGCTACTGAAACTTTGGTGGATATGATGGAGAAAATGCCGAAGAAGCCAAAAGTCTTTATCAGCGGGTCGGCTGTAGGCTATTACGGGACGAGCGAACAGGATGCTTTCACCGAGGAATCAAATAAACGCGGTCACGATTTTTTGGCGGATGTGACATATGATTGGGAAGAAACAGCAAAACAAGCACAGGGCATCGGTGTCCGTACCATACTGGCACGTTTTGGCATCGTGCTGGGTGACAAAGGCGCATTGTCGCTCATGCAGCTTCCTTTCCGTTACTTCGCCGGGGGAAAGATCGGAAGCGGAGAGCAGTGGCTGTCCTGGATCCATGTCGAGGATGCTGCTGGCATGATGGCGTTTGCGATTGATAATGAGCAGATCAAAGGACCGTTGAATGTCACTGCCCCCTCCCCGCGACGGAACAAAGATTTCAGCAAGGCATTGGCAAAGACGATGCGCCGTCCCTATTGGACGGCAGTACCGGCACCGATCATCGAAAAAGCTTTAGGTGAAATGAGCACTTTGGTTTTGGAAGGACAATGCGTCTATCCGAAGAAAGCAATCGAAAATGGGTACCGATTCCGATTTTCCAGCTTGTCCGAGGCATTGGAACAAGCTTTATGATCATACAGTCTGGACGCCGACATATTCATTGACTTGTGCACAACCGCCCAAGGATTGTGGATGATGTGCATAAGTCGATTTTTCGTCCATTTCATAATTAAAATGCTGTTGATAAAACTGTTGATAAACATTTTGATAAAATCATCATCCTTTCCCCGCTTCCTTGGAGTGCCTGAGTAGATTAATTTCATACATAGGATTAAAATAAACATAATGGTTATTCGCCTTGATATTAGGCTATAATAATAGAACACTAGAATTACGGGAACAGCGTGTCAAAGAGGAGAGGAATGCCATGCCAGACTTGGAGCGTACCAATCAGGGGAAGTTCAGAAAATTCTTCCTGAATAATAAATTTGTCATCGCGATGCTGATTCTTTTCATCATCGGGTTGAATATATTAGTCTACTCGAAAGTATCATTTATTTTCACACCTGTTGTTGTCATAGTGAAAACAGTGATACTGCCCATCATTTTAACTGGTATTGTCTATTACTTGACAGTACCGATCGTCAATTACTTGGAGAAAAAGCGGGTAAAGCGGATATATTCCATCATTGTCCTCTATCTTGTCATCATTGGGCTGCTGACCATCCTTATCAGCTCCGTCATTCCTGTCTTGAAGGAGCAGACATTGAGTCTGATCGACAATAGTACAGTATACTTCGAACAAGGCGTCGATATGGTCCAATCCATAACAGGAAGCAACATCGTCAATCAGATTCAGCAATCAGGGAATATCGATTTCAATCAGATATTGAATGAATTACAGACTCGCGGAACAAGCATGCTGAACAATCTGTTCTCTAATTTGAGCAGCTTCGTCGGTGCGGTCACGGAAGTGATCATCTCGATTGTGACAGTACCTTTCATCCTCTTTTATTTATTGAAGGATGGCAAGAAACTGCCGGTCTACATTTTGAAATTGCTTCCGGTACGTTTCCGCAGCCAAACATATGAAGTGATGTCCGAGATGAATCATCAGATCAGTTCCTACATACGCGGACAGATCATCGTCAGTTTCGTCATTGGTGTATTGCTGTATATTGGTTATTTGATCATCGGTCTCGAATACGCACCAGTACTTGCTGTCATTGCAGCATTCACGAGTGTCGTTCCCTATCTTGGACCTGCCATCGCCATTACGCCCGCAATCATCATTGCGATTGTGACATCACCGTTCATGCTGCTGAAGCTGATCGTTGTCTGGACGGTCGTTCAGCTGGTTGAAGGAAAATTCATCACACCGCAGATCATGGGCCGCAATATTCGCGTTCACCCGATCACCATCATCTTTGTGATCCTCACCGCAGGAAATCTGTTCGGTGTTGTCGGCGTCATCCTGGCTGTACCTGGATATGCAATCCTGAAAGTAATTGTGACCCATACATTCCATTGGTTCAAAAAAAGATCCCATCTTTACGAGGAACCAACCAATACAAACTAAAAAAGGAGCTCCGAGAGCTCCTTTTCTTTATGGCTTCAATAGTACCTTGATGTTATTATCCGCCTTTTCATCAAATATCTTATACGCTTCTTCGGCTTCACTGATTTTCATCGTATGCGTGATGATATCCGTTGGATCGAATACTCCTTCCTCGATCATCCGATATAGCTTCGGCATCAAATGGATGACCGGGGCCTGTCCCATTGTCAGTGTCACATTGCGGGAAAAGAGATCACCAATCGGGAAGCCGTTCGCTTCTGTCCCATATACACCGGTCAGCTGTACCGTACCGAATTTCCGTACAGCTTCACTAGCAGTAATGATCGGCTGGATCGTCCCGAATTGATTGTCATGTTCAGAACCGAATTGAACACCTTCCGGCACTGTTCCATCCATGCCGACACAATCGATGACGACATCGGCTCCCCCATTTGTTTCGCTATGAAGCAGCGAACCGATTTCCGGATTATCGGAAAAGTCATAGGTCTCCACATTGTTCATCCGTTCAGCGTGCTCCAGGCGATGCGGTACATTATCGACTGAAATGACGCGCTCTGCACCTTGCAGCCAAGCAAATTTCTGTGCCATTTGGCCAATCGGTCCTGCTCCAAGGATAATGACAGTATCACCTTTCTTGACACCGCTGTTTTTCACACTCCAATAAGCCGTCGGTATGACATCCGATAGGAAAACGATGCTCTCATCCTTCAGTTCACTTGTTTCCGGTACTTTGAAGGAAGTGAAATCGGCAAATGGCACACGCAAGTATTCTGCTTGTCCGCCGGGATAGTCCCCGAACTGTTCGGAAAACCCGAATAAACCGCCTGCATCTGTATGCGGATTGCCATTTGAGTTATCACATTGGCTTTCCATTTGATGCGTACAGTAGAAGCACTCTCCGCAGCCGATGTTGAATGGAACGACGACACGATCACCTTCTTTCAAATTCTGCACAGCAGAACCTACCTCTTCCACGATTCCCATCGGTTCATGACCGATGATATAGTCTTTTTCCGGTGTGATTCCTCCATGATAGAGATGCAGATCAGAACCGCAGATCCCAGTAGCTGTAATACGTACGATCATATCGGTCGTATTCTCGATCGAAGGGGCCGCCACTGCCTTTACTTCGATGTTCTCTTTGCCTTGGAAGGTGACTGCTTGCATGGTATCAATCTCCCTTAAATGTAGTTGAAAGTCTATACCTGCTGTCCTCAGAACTTAAACTCGGATTTTTTTAAAAAAGTTGAAACCATTCTAGGGTTGCTTGCGTCTATATAGTCGAGAACGAAAAAATGTGTTTTCTAACAACATTACCTCCCACATATTTCGTTCATCTCACCACATTTATTTCTAACAATCAAAACCACCAGTGTGAACTGGTGGTTTGTTCTGCGGCTAAAAGCCTTTGTTACCGGCCTAGGCCTCAAAGGCCCGCTGAATGGGTTCCCTCTTGCACCACATCTACTCACCAATTCTAAAGAATTTCTTTATTTCTTCCGATTTTTTTCTCCTGTAAATGGATCGTACTCTTCGAATAATGTCAATTGATCGCCCATATAGTCCTCTTTTAGCTGATTCCTAATATATTCTTGTATTTGTTTCTTATTTCTCCCGACTGTATCAACATAGAATCCTCGACACCAAAATTTTCGATTTCCATATCTATATTTTAAATTGGCATGACGATCGAATATCATTAAACTACTTTTCCCTTTTAAGTATCCCATAAATTGTGACACACTTAATTTCGGCGGGATACTTATCAACATATGAATGTGATCCGGACAAGCATTTGCTTCATGGATAATCACACCTTTCCGTTCACATAAATCCCTAATAATTTGTCCGATACTCTTTTTGTATTTTCCGTAAATAACCTGCCTTCTGTACTTTGGCGCAAATACTACGTGATACTTACAATTCCATGTTGTATGTGCTAAACTGTTCATGTCCTTCATAGGGCACTCCTCCTTCTATGGCGAGATAAAGTGGTCGGGAAACCAACTTTATCCTACCATGAAGTGAGGTTTTTTTATTACCACGCTTGAAGCTTTCTGGAACCCCCGGCATAGCCAGGGGTTTTCTAATACATATAACAACAGAAAAGCAGGCAGCCCCCGCTGCCTGCTTTTCCCCGTTCAAGACATTCTCGCTTCCTCTCTCTGCTCACTTTCTTTATAATAGATAAGTGAATTATCCTTCATTGGATTCATCGTTGATAAGGACCACTCGAGCTTGCAGTCACCTGTTGGCTCAGTTCTTTCCGACAGTGCCGAAAGATGCTGTTCAGATTCGAAAGGAGAGCAATATGTTCAAAGTCATTGCAGTCGACTCAAACCAAGTGAAGCTGGAATTCGTCGGAAAAGACGGAGAAGTGTTCACTTTTGACACATATGAAGCAGCGGAAGCCTTCATGCAGGAAGTAAAGGCGAAAGACACCCTGCCGGAACGGTACCGGGTTCTTGTAAAAAAAATAGATTGAATCCCCTTCCTTGCATGACAGGGAATTGATCCTCATAATAGAAAAGAGAAAGTATCAAGGAGGCACACCTTATGAAATGGAACCTGACACAGCTCCTGCAGAAACGGCATGCTTACACACCCAAAGCAAAAGCATTGCTGCAGGATAAGGAGAAATCGAAGGAGCTCCTTGCAAATGTATCGACGAAAGCGACAGATAACAAAGGAAAACTTGCAGAAATATGGTCAGACTTGCAATTGATGGTGAATATGCTCCGCGATTGGCGCAAGGGTGCTTACAGCCATCTGCCGAAAAAGTCACTGATTATGATCGCTGCCACCTTCCTCTATTTCCTGAGTCCGGTCGATTTTGTTCCGGATTTCCTTCCAGGCGGACTGCTTGATGATGTTGCACTCATCGCTTTCACGTTCAAGCAGATACAGGAGGATGTAGCAGCATACAAGCAATGGAAACGCGAGCAGCCAATTGAAAGTCAAACAACGATCGTTTCGTAAAAAAAGAGTGCAGACGCACTCTCAGGCTGTCGAGAAAGTCTCGACAGCCTTTTTATTTTGAGTTCACTTCTTTTTCTTACTTTTTTATAATAGAAGAAACGACTAAAAGGCGGTGCCAAGATGTTAAATTCCAGAGAGAATGACCAAACAGCTCTTGAAATCGTAACTATAGAAGAACTTGTCCCTGAAAACCACCTATTGCGTAAGATAGAAACCCACATAGATTTCTCCTTCATCCGTGAAAAAGTTCGTCCTTATTATTCGGCGGACAATGGCCGTCCTTCCCTAGATCCTCTTGTCCTCTTTAAAATGATCTTTATCGGCTACCTTTTCGGTATCCGTTCCGAAAGGCAATTAGAGAAAGAAATCCAGACAAACATTGCTTACCGTTGGTTTTTAGGACTTAAACTCACGGACCCAGTCCCTCACCACTCTACAATAAGCTGGAATCGTTGTAATCGATTCAAGGGCACAGATATCTTCCAACAAATCTTTGATGAAATTGTAGAACAGGCAATGAAGCATCGTATGGTTGGAGGACGCGTCTTATTCACTGATTCCACCCACTTAAAAGCCAATGCGAATAAAAGAAAGTTCATCAAGAAGGAAGTACAGGAAGCTACTCGTTCATATCAGGAAGAATTGGATAAAGCAATCCAAGAAGAACGTACAAAACAAGGAAAAAAGCTTTAAAGTCACGAGAGGAGGTGACAGAAACGAAAGTAGTGAAAGAAAGCACGACTGATCCAGAGAGTGGCTATATGTATCGAGAAGGAAAGCCTGAAGGCTTTTTCTACTTAGATCATAGAACTACGGATATGAAATATAATATTATTACCGATGTCCATGTCACGGCCGGAAATGTGCACGATTCACGGCCTTATTTGGAGCGCCTTGAACGACAGAAGGAACGCTTTAATTTTGATGTGGAAGCTGTCGCTCTGGACTCCGGTTATCTCACTACGCCAATCTGTCACGCCTTGAATGAACAGAATATTTTCGCTGTCATCGGTCACCGACGTTTTCATCCTACTAAAGGATTAATGCCTAAATGGAAGTTCAAGTATGTCCCAGAGAAAGATCATTATGTTTGTCCAAACGGACAAACATTACCTCTGCGAACAACAAATCGAGAAGGGTATAAAGAATACGCATCTGACCCTAAACAATGTACTGCTTGCCCACTGTTGGCCACATGTACGAAATCAAGAAATCATCGAAAAGTTATCACAAGGCATGTTTGGGAAGGTAGTAAAGATTGGGTGCGGGAAAATCGCCTGAGCCACTCAGGAAAGTTATTATATAAATTGCGAAAAGAAACGATAGAGCGAAGCTTTGCGGATGCGAAACAACTCCACGGGCTTCGCTATTGTAGGTTACGAGGAAGAGAAAAAGTGCAGGAACAGGCGCTGATGACAGCGACCTGTCAGAACATAAAAAAGATAGCCAACCACCTAGCAAAGCTAGGATAGGTAGGTGGCTGGCTATCTTTTTTATAAAACAGCCCTTTAAAGAAAGCAGAAGAGTATCGAATAAAAAAAGATTGTAGAGAAACTGGGATTTCTCTACAATCTGAGAGTGCAGACGCACTCTTTTTTTATGGATATTTTTCTCATTTTGCTTTTTCAGGGGAATCTGTTATATTAATAGATTATGAGCCCAAATTTTGTTGCAGGGTTTTGGTTGTTTTTTAGATTGTTAATTTGATAGAATCAATGTCGTTGATTTATTCAGTAGATGCCTGATAAGAAAATGAAGAGGTGAAAGATAATGAAGAAGCTTCTGGCTTCAAGGAAAGGATTTTTTACGCTGGCCGTTATTTTCTTATGGGCCAAGACGTATTTAACCTACCAAAAGGAATTTAATTTAGATATAACAAACGCCATGCAGGAATTCCTGCTCGTAATCAACCCATTCAGTGCGAGCATCGTCTTCCTCGGTCTCGCCTTCTTGGCAAAGGGCAGAAGGATGGGAATCTGGCTGCTGGTCATCGATTTCTTCATGAGCTTCCTGCTTTATGCCAATGTCCTGTACTACCGATTCTTTAATGATTTCATTACGCTGCCTACCTTGAAACAGACGGACAACCTAAGCTCCGGTATGGGCGGCAGCATCTTCGGGCTGATGGAAGGCTTTGATTTCATTTACTTCCTGGACATCATCCTGTTGATTGTATTGTATGTCTACACTAGAAAGAACTGGACTACCGAGCGCCTTGCTTTCCGGAAGACGGCTATGGTCATCGTTTCCGGTATTGCACTATTCGCAATCAACCTGGGATTGGCTGAGGTTGATCGCCCGCAGCTGCTGCAGCGTACATTCGACCGTACGTACTTGGTGAAATACCTTGGACCATATAACTATACGATCTATGATGCAGTACAAAACGCGAAAACTTCCACACAGCGCGTCATGGCTAGTCCGAATGACGTAACGGAAGTAAAGGATTTCGTAGACAAGAATTATGCAGAACCGAATCCAGAATACTTCGGTAAAGCCGAAGGCATGAATGTCATCAAGATTCATTTGGAAAGCTTCCAAAGCTTCCTGATCAATTATAAATTGAATGGTGAAGAAGTGACGCCGTTCCTGAATTCACTGGTGAATGATAAGGAAATCACTTATTTCGACAACTTCTTCCACCAGACAGAACAAGGTAAGACAGCCGATGCGGAGCTATTGATGGATAACTCCCTCTACGGTCTTCCGCAGGGATCTGCCTTTTCTGTAAAAGGTACGAACACATATCAAGCAGCTCCTGCCATCCTGAACCAGGAACAAGGCTATACGAGCGCAGTATTCCACGGTGATGAGAAAACATTCTGGAACCGTGATGAGATTTACAAGCAATTCGGAGTCGATCATTTCTTCGATTCCACGTATTACAACATGGAAAACTCGATCAACTATGGTTTGAAGGACAAGCCTTTCTTCGAGGAATCCATGCCGATGCTAGAGTCGCTGCCACAGCCATTCTATGCCCACTTGATCACGCTGACGAACCACTATCCGTTCACGCTTGATCCGGAGGATGCAACGATCGATAAAGCAACGACAGGCGATACCACTGTCGATAACTACTTCCAGACCGCACGTTATCTGGATGAAGCACTTGAGCAATTCTTCCAAGACTTGAAGGAATCCGGCTTGTATGACAATTCCGTCATTCTGCTTTATGGCGACCATTACGGTATCTCAACGAACCATAATAGAGCAATGGAGCAAATCATCGGTACAGAAATCACCGATTATGAGAATGCACAATTGCAGCGTGTCCCGCTTATGATCAAGGCGCCAGGCCTTGAAGGCGGCGTGAACCATACGTATGGCGGTGAACTTGATGTTCTGCCTACGCTTGAGCATTTGCTTGGCATCGACTCTTCGAAATATATCCAGTTCGGTACCGATTTATTATCAGAAGAGCATAACGGTGTAGTCGGTCTGCGTAATGGCGACTTCATCAGCAAGGATTACACGGTGATCGGTGATGATTATTACGATACCGAAACCGGTGAAGTGATCAAGGATGAAGATGAAATCAAGGAAATCGAGTCCGAAAAAGATGAATTAGCCGAGAAATTAAGTCTCAATGACAAAATCCTATATGGTGACCTGCTCCGCTTCTATGACCCGGAAGGCTGGACACCAGTGAATCCGAGCGATTATGATTATAATAATCGCCAAGAAGAGGAAAAATGATTTGGAACACCTGCCAGTTATGTGGCAGGTGTTTTTTTATACAAGCCCAAATCACTAATTTCTTTAGACAATGCAGAGCAATATCGATACAATTGAGAATGCTGTATATAATAGAAAATAGGGAATACAACAACAGCATGACAGCTGAAAGGAGGTATGGCTTTATCGGAAGCTTCATTTATGCCGTATCCATCATTCTTATCGGTCTCATCATCGGCAGGGCCATCCGGATCATCGCCGAGAAATATCGGCTGCCGGAATGGTTCTCGCTTAATTATTTCATGAACGCATTGATTCGGGTCGTCTTGCTTGTCCTGAATCCCATCATTCTGATCAGCGCCTTTTGGTCTGCTGATCTGACCAATATCAGGCTGATTTACTTGCCCATCTTCGGAATCATAACCATCTTTCTTGGTGCTGGTTTGGCATTTCTCTACTCCAAATGGAGACAGCTTCCGAATGATCAAATCGGTTCCATGTTTGTATCTGGCGCATTTCTGAATCTGGGCAGCTTCGGTGTGCTCTTCTGCGTGCTCTTCATCGGCGAGGAAGCAGTCGCCTATGCAGCCATGTTCCGTTTACTCGAGGAATTCACTTATTATACAATCATTTACCCGATTGCAAAATCATATGGATCAATCGAAGGAAATGCACCTGGATCACGTGTGATGAGAATCATTAAAGATCCCTTCATCATGATCACCTTCTGTTCGATTATCGTCGGTGCTGCACTGAACTTATCTCCAATCGATCGATTCGAATGGCTGGGGGCAAGCAATTCGGCTTTGGTTGCATTGGCTTCCATCCTACTTTTGGTTCCGGTCGGCTTCAGTATGCGCATCGCTTCCGTCAAAAAGTATTGGAAGCTTAGTATCTGGCTGATACCAATCAAGTTTCTTGCTGTTCCGCTTATCATCACAGGCAGTGCCTACTTGATCGGCCTTGGCAGCTTATATGACGGCATCCTGTTACAGGTACTCGTCATCATGTCCGCCATGCCGCCTGCCGTAGCTTCACTTGTGCCGCCGCGGCTGTATGATCTTGATATGGAGCTGGCGAACTCTAACTGGATCGTGACGACATCTTCGTTGATTTTTGTATTGCCGATCTTGTTTATGCTTGTGAATTGGATGAAATGAAAAAGCTGCTGCCTCTTATGAAAGGCAGCAGCTTTTTCAGTCTTCTTTAGCGGAAATATATTCGTTTTCCGCATCGCCTGATCCATTGACGTTGTTCTTGAACTGGCTCAATCGGCCATTGCGCTTTTCGCCATGGTTCTTGTTTTCTTTGAATTGATGATCATTATTGGGCTTTTTCTTCGGCATGACAGAACCCCCTTTTTTGTCTATTATGCGAAAAGAAGGATCCATTTATTCCATCTTACCTGCCAGCAGCTGCTGCTGTGATGCGAACTCACGATACAGGTCGTGCTGCTTGAATAACTCCTCATGGGTTCCAATACCTGTTATGCTTCCTTTTTCAATGAAGACGATTTGATCGGCATCCACAATTGTCGACAGCCGGTGAGCTATCACAAAGGTAGTCCGATCCCGCATCAGATTTTGCAGCGCTTGCTGGACATAGATTTCCGAACTGCTATCCAGACTTGAGGTCGCTTCATCCAGCATCAGGATCTGCGGATCACGCAAGAGCGCCCTGGCGATAGCTATACGCTGGCGCTGCCCGCCAGAGAGCTTGATTCCCCGTTCTCCCACCTTCGTCTCATAACCATCCGGCAGCTCTTCGATGAATTGCTTGGCATAAGCCATCTCCGATACGCGTTCCAATTCTTCATCCGACACCTCTCGCTCCAAGCCATAACAGATGTTCTCACGGATCGTGCCGGATAATAATGCTGTCTCCTGTGCCACATACCCGATTTGACGCCGCCAGTCCTGCAGCTTGTAATCCTGGATAGGCGTATCAGCCAGCCTGATCATGCCGCTTGTCGGTTCGTAATACCGCTCCAGCAAGCCAAAAAGTGTCGATTTCCCCCCGCCGCTTGGTCCGGCAATAGCCGTCACCTTACCGGCAGGAGCGGTAAAACTAAGATCATGCAATACTTGTTCTGAGTGATAAGCAAAGCTCACATGTTCAATATGCAAATCCCCATCCACCTGCTGAATGGATTTACCTCTATCTGCATCCTCTATTTCTTCTCCAAGTACATCATAAATACGCTCCGTCGCCCCCATCGCCTTCTGCAGGTGTGTGAAGAACATCGACAGCTGTGTCATCGGCATGATGATCTGAAACAAATACAGAATGAAGGCAACCATATCTCCTGCTGACAATGCACCCGATGCGACACGTACCCCGCCGTAACCAATGATGGTCACCAGCAGAAGCATCATGATGAACAGCATGAGCGGTGAAAGCAGCGCCTGTATCTTTGCTTCCTTCAAGCCATATGTGAATAATGACCGGATCCCTTTGTTCCCGCGTTCCAATTCGACACGCTCGGCATTGGAAGCTTTGACGAGCTTCATTTCCGGAAGGACTTGATTCAGGACAGCTGTGAATTTAGCCGTCTCTTCCTGCATCGTCTTTGATACCCGATACATCTGACGTCCAAGCACCATGATGATAAGGATGGCTATCGGAACAGCCAGCAGCATGACGATGGTCATCTTCCAATCGAGGATAAGCAAAATGATGATGGAGCCGACAATCGATATGATGCCAGTCACGAAGCTAGTCAGATGATCTGTAATCAGCTCTTTGACAATCGTTGTATCATTCGTCACGCGGCTGAGCGTCTCGCCTGTTTCATTGTTATGGTGAAAACGAATCGGAAGATGCAATAGCTTCTCCCATAAACGCTCCCGCAGTTTCGCTACGACATGATGTCCGACTTTGGCCAGCAAGTAAATGGACAATCCACTGGCCAGCGCCTGCAGCACGAAAGCCATTACCAGTATGGCAATTTGACCGCCAGTGAACGATTGCCCGCTGAAACCGTCCACCAGATTTTTCGTGAACAACGGAACAGTGAATCCGACACCCGTCGTCAATAGACTCATGATCAATGCCGTCATGACAATTCCTCGCGGCGGGTTCGTCCCTTTGACCAATGCCAGGAATAGCCGCCAATCAAATGGTTTCTTTTCTAATCGGTTTTGATCCATCTTGACCCCCTAAGTTCCAATAAATGACTATCCACTTCAAAAAGCATCGCATAACCTTCATGTGCATTCGTTACGAAATACTCCTTTTCTTTCTTTAAAAAAGACAAATCCTCCGGAAGCTCCGGCTGCTGCCAGGCAAAAAGATCATCCGCCGCCCCCAAAATCACCCGCCGTGACTGCTCGCATATATGGTAATGATGATTCGCTGCCGATATATGCGGTTCAAAAAGATTCGCGCATGTACCATTCGCATGAACGACCTCTTTTAAATATGGATCCAGCTCTGTCAACAGCCGGCGGAGCGATTCTGTTTGCCCCATCATCCGCTTAGGCAGTACAGCAAATGTGAATGTGTCGCAGACATCGCATAATCTTTCAACCATTGGCTTATACGTTCCTGCCGCAATATCCGTTTCCATTATTTCAAACATATCATCTCTCCCAGTAAAAATAGGAGTCCTCCCGATGAGAACTCCTTATACCAATGATAGGAACTTTTCCTCTGATATGATTCGCAATGGTCTCCCATTCTCAATCATCCGCTCCGCTTGCACAAGCTTGCTCGTTTTCTTGCCAGCAGCGAACTTCTCATAATCCCTTGCTCCGACAACGAGATACCGTGTAGACGCATCCATCCTGTCTGTATGCACGCCGCCTACATTGACCAGCTTTTGGATCGCATCCTTCCGTTTCAAGCTTTTCATCGTCCCGGTGAACATCACCTGCTTCCGGTAGAACGGATGGGCCGGATCGAATTGATCCGTCTGAGGCTTGATATCCCCATATCGTGACCTGCTGCCAGAGGAGCTTGTATCATGGATGCTTTTTTGCTTCACCTTCAATACTTTGGTCAGCTCCTCGATACTCTGTGCACCTGAATCAGCCATCGCATGAAGGAAGATATTCGCTGCCACTCGTGCATCCTCCATGGCATTATGGTGCGCAAAGCTGATATCCTTGCTGGCAGCCAAGGTATTCAGCCGATGGTTCTCCATATCCGGCCACACCTTCTTGCCGATGATCCGCGTACAAAGATAATCAAAATCCGGCATCTCCAATCCAAAACGTGCCGCAGCCTTGCGAATCACACCCATATCAAAGCTGGCATTATGCGCAATGACGACATTGCCGGCCAGATAGCTGCTCAGCTTGGGCCAGATTTCCTTGAACGTCGGCGCATCCTCCACATCACGCGGAAGAATCCCATGCACCTGGATGTTCTGATCTTCAAAATCCATCAGCGGGTTGATCAGTGTGTACCATTCCTCCATCACACCTGTCTCATCCGCTACAGCAACACCGACCGAACAAGCACTGGACCAATACCGATTCGCCGTCTCGAAATCTATACTCACAAACCGCACTCCATCGTCCTCCAAATCGACATTATATTATTTAGATTATATCATAGCAGCCGATAGAGTCCGACAATCATGCTTGCAAAAAAGATATTGCCAGAAACGCAAAGAAGCGCTATAATACTTTTGTGACGGATCATCAATTACATACGGGGCATTAGCTCAGCTGGGAGAGCGCTTCGCTGGCAGCGAAGAGGTCAGCGGTTCGAGCCCGCTATGCTCCACTAAGATAGCGAAAAAGAGGCATACTGATTTATGCCTCTTTTTCGTTTTTCCCAATGAAATGATCTATCATCCATATATCCGATGCTCCTTGATATACCGATAACAGCTCTCCGGCAGCAAATATCTCGGCTCTCCTCCAACAGCGAGCTCATCGCGGATATAAGTGGAGCTGATTTCCATCGCCAGCCCTTTATCAATCAGATGAAAGGTTTGGCCGTCATCATGGTTGCGCAAAAGCGGTGAACGACTGATGACTTTCAGCATATCAATACCGTTACGGGCCATGACGATGAATCGATTATCACGCACCAGTTCTTCGCTATTTCCCCATTTGCCTGCTCCGATATCCTCAAGCAGATCTGCACCCATGATGAAATATATCTCATCATCTGGATAGACTTCCTTGAAATGCTTCAGTGTCTGCTCGGTATACGCATTCCAGGCTTCTTGCTTCATTTCGTAATCATCGGCAATATAACGGTCATTATCCTGTATAGCCATCTGAACCATTTGCCAACGATGTTCGTCGGTCGTATTGAGTTTTTTATCCTTCCGCTTACTGGAGCAAGGCAGGAAGATCACCTTATCCAGCTTGCAGCGATGGGCTACCGTGCTGGCGGTCCATAAATGGACATTGGTAATCGGATCGAAGGAAGAACCATAAATTCCGATTTTCCCCATATCACTTCTCCTCCAGCTGTGACTTGATGTGTTCAATCAATTGCATCTTATTGTTCCAGCAAGCTGTGCTCAAGTCGACAGGATACGCTTCGGGGTTATGTGTCCGTTTATATTCATCCCATAGATAGGTGAGGCTGTGCTTCACATATTCACGCGTCTCTTTCAGTGATGGCAGCTCATAGACGAGCTCGCCATTCCGGAAAATAGGCTGCTGAAGCTCCTTCGCCTCGAAGTCCGTTACGAACTTACTGATGTACGGATAAGTCGGGTGGAACATCTTAAGCCTCTTTTCATCCTCTGGCTTTTCATCCTTTAGCGCAATATAATCCCCCTCCGATTTCTGATTGACCCGATTTATGATCCGATAGACACGTTTCAAACCAGGGGTGGATACTTTTTCAGGATTGGCGCTGATTTTGATTGTATCGACCATATTGCCATTGTCATCCTCGATGGAGACGATTTTATAAACGGCCCCCAATGCAGGCTGATCATACGCGGTTATGAGCTTGGTGCCGATGCCCCAATTGTCGATCTTTGCGCCCTGTGCCTTCAATGCCCCGATTGTTTCCTCATCCAAATCATTGGAGGCAGTTATTTTCGTTTCCGTGAAACCCGCTTCATCCAGCATCTTGCGCGCTTGCTTTGACAAATAAGCGAGATCTCCGCTATCCAGCCGAATGGCATTGAAATTGATTTTATCTCCCATTTCTTTTGCTACCCTGATGGCATTAGGCACACCCGACTTCAATGTATCATACGTATCTACAAGGAAAGTACAGTCCACATGGCTTTCTGCATACTTGCGAAAGGCCTCATACTCGTCGATATATGCCTGTACAAGTGCGTGGGCATGCGTACCGGCAACCGGGATGCCGAATTTCTTACCCGCTCTCACATTCGACGTAGCATGGAACCCGCCGATGTAGGCAGCCCTGGTCCCCCAAATGGCTGCATCCATCTCTTGGGCACGCCGGGAGCCGAATTCCATTGCAGTATCCCCCTCATCCAAGACCTGCATGATACGGGCTGCTTTCGTGGCAATCAGCGTTTGATAGTTCACGATATTCAGCAAAGCCGTTTCGATGAGCTGGGCCTGGGCCAGCGGCGCTTCCACCCGGATGATCGGTTCGGTACCGAAAACCAGCTCCCCCTCCTGCATGCTGTACAAATCGCCAGTAAAACGCAGCTCGCGCAAGTAGGCGATGAATGCTCCATCATATCCAAGCTCCTGCTCCAGATAGTCCAAATCGGAGTTCGAGAAGCGGAAATCCTTCAGGTAATCGATGACACGCTCCAAGCCGGCAAAGACGGCAAAGCCATTGCCAAATGGCTGCTTACGGAAAAACAGTTCGAATACGGCTTTGCGATTATGTTTTCCATCCTTCCAATATGTCTGGGCCATATTGATTTGATAAAGGTCGGTATGCAATGCAGTGCTATCGTCCTGATAATATGTCATTTTTCCTTTCCTCCTTCGACAACTTCAGCACCTAATACGTTTTTAAAATGATGCAGCGCATAGGAATGCCCTTCCTGATGGAAGCTCGCCACCGCATCGGCATGGACGATGATTTTGAAGCCATAGTTATAAGCATCGACAAGCGTGTGAAAAACACAAATATCCGTGGCCACGCCAATCACATGGATTTCCTCAATCCCTCGTTCCTTGAGCCGCTGCAGCAGGTCGGTACCAGCAAATGCACTGTACCTTGTCTTATCCATAAAGTACACATTCGCTTTCTGTTTTGCCGTTTCATATACCTCGGCAAGTCTTCCGTACAAATCCCTCCCCTGTGTCCCTTCGATATTGTGGGGCGGATACAGCTTTGTTTCCGGATGGAATGCATCCCCTTCCTCATGCTTATCGATGGCAAAAACAACATAGTCCCCACTCTCGATGAATCCGGAGGTGATCGCTGTCAGCCGCTCCTCGATCTCACGTCCAGGCTCCCCGCAAGTGAGCGCTCCGTTTTCTGCCACAAAATCATTGGTATAATCGATATTGATCAATGCCTTCATCCTAAATCCTCCTCTTGATTAATGACGGGCTGTATAAATCGATTGCTTTATTTCTGCATCCACGAAACGATAAAGCTGTGTCGGAAGCTTGGAGGTACGCTGTGTCTTTTGGCCTTCGACTGCTTCAATGAAAGGCAGTGACTTGATTTTACGTGCAAACGCCTGTTCATTCCGGATTGCCTTGTCATCGGTGACGGTAAGCAGGACAGCCTGCAGCTCCGAGTAGGTGAATGCCTCCGGCAGGAATTGCTTTGCAACTGTAGTTTGCAATAAATCCCGCGAGATATGAGCGACGGCATCACGAATGATGGCTGAATGATCGAATGCCAACAGATCCCACTCGAGTTCCTCTAATGAAAACAATTCCACATCGGCAGCATCATCACTCGCTCTTCTGTCACATAATGCATGCTCCGGCACAATGGCATAATGTGCATTCGAAATGATCCATCCGCGCGGATCCCGTCCGGGCTGATCATAAACACCGAAATGCGCCAGATGAATGTGCTCTATACCCGTCTCTTCTTTCAATTCACGGCTGGCTGCCTCAAGGGCAGTTTCTTCCGGTGCCACGAATCCTCCTGGCAATGCCCATTTACCTGCTTCGATATTGGGATCCCCCTCCGTATCAAGCTCCGCTCGCTTAATGAGCATCAGCTTTAGCTCCATCTTGGGCGGGGCATATGCTTTCGTTTTTTCCGATGTAATCGTAAATACGGCTATGTCCGAGGTATAACCATCAGGTGTGCGATAGCGGCTGACATCATAGTGTTTCACTTCTTTATTCGACTTCAATCATATAATCTCCTTTTAATTAACAATATGTTAAATGTTAATCGTATTGTATGCAAGTTACCTTCTTCTTGTCAAGGATAAACAAAAAAGCCTCCTCTGGGATGAAGGAGACTTATGTCTGTGTCAAAATCATGGCCATTGCAACAACGACAATCACGAAAATGACGGCATATAATCCGGCAATCAGCTTTCTTTTGTTCAAGCTCGCCTCAATTGCAAACAGCAAAAACATAAGAGATAATAGCGGCAGCATCAATTTGGGATTCACTTCATAATCCTGATCGATATATCGGTAGACGCCGATCGCAATGACAATCATGGCGAGCAGAGCATTTATTTTTCGTAACATTTGCTTTCTTCCTTTCCAGGTCGCATGATGAGTCATAGACAGTATAACAGGACGAAGCTCCTTGTTGAATAGAAAGGGGTATGTACTATGCCGACTTATGACGAATGGCAAGCGACCTATAAAGAGACGGCCATCCGGGAAATTCAGAAATACTTCCGGATTCACGAAATCGGAAACATATCAGAAGCAGTTTTGGAATCAGTATCCACCCGGATTGCCCAGCAGTCGGAGCGCATTGAAGATGAAACATTCGCTTCCTTGCTGGATCAGATCAGCCGCAGCTTAGCTAAAAATGATATACAGGATGTCAGGAATAAATACTATGATTTGGAACAGCTGCCTATTTAGACAGCTTACGAAAGAATGTTTCGATTCGACTCAGATACTTTTTCTGTTTTCCGCCCTGCTTTTCCATGCTGCCAAACTCGAAGATCTTAAACTTGCGAATGCCGACAAACTGAAACAATGCTCGCTTCATCAGGATTTTATGGGCATTTCGCAAATAAAAACGGCTATATACGGAGGGGCCTTTCATCGTCGAAACACATACTGCCAGCTTTCCTTTCAAAAGTCCCTCCGGCAGCAGGCCCTAATCCCGATAGGCAAAATTTGCTGCAAAGACTTGATCGATGAACCCTAGCAGCATCGCCGGCGGCCGCCCCCAAAAAATCGGATAGACGAATACAAGCAAATCGGCCTGACTGACTTTGTCGCGATATGATGCAAAATCCGGTTCGTTGTGCATATCCCGGCGCCGCTTTTTTTCATTGAAAACCAAGACAGGATCGAAGTCTTCCTCATACAAATCAATCGTATCGGTTTTGCTGATGGCAGGGTTGGCTTGGATGCCTTCTTGCACTGCCTGTAAAAAGCTATAGCTGAGTGATGCATGATTCGGATGAGTGTATACCAGTAAAGCGTTCATTTAATCCCTCCTGAATCAAGCTATCTCCTATACGCCAATCATTAAAAAAAGTTACAAAAAAAAGAATGCCGGCGTTATACCTGCACTCTTTTTCATTTATCCTGTCAAAGCAAGGATAAGGATGGCCACGATTTGATAGCCTGCACCGATGATACTCGTGGCCATCCCTCCGATTGCCATACCTCTTCCTGCCCTTTCGACATGATCAGCTTTCCTTATCGTATGTAACGCAAGGACAAAACCAATGATCCCGAAGAAGATACCGTATAGAGAAAGAAACAGACTGATGACCCCGAACACGAGCGATATAAGCGCTGTTTTCTGCATGGAGCAAAACTCCTTTGTCCATAGTTCTGATTCCATTGTACGCCTAGTCCTTCCCTGCTGTCGTGTTTCTTAACTTATCTAAATCATTTTATGCTAAACAAAAAAGGCACCCTCTTAAGAGGATACCCTTGATTTGTCAGCTTGCTTTGCCCAAACATCTTCGTCAACATTCGGGATTCCCGCTACGCTGTCTGCATAGAATTGTGGGTTTTTCCCAGCCCGCTTTTGGGTCATATAATCTTTCAAAGCACGGAAAGCGATTCTTCCAAGCAGCACAATGGCGATCAAGTTGATGAATGCCATGATTGCCATGAAGAGATCGGCCACTCCCCACACAAAATCAAGGCTTGCCACGGAACCGACTGCAACCATCGCAACTACTGCGACGCGATAGATGAACAGCCATGTTTTGCTAGGCTTGATGAAATTGATGTTCGACTCCCCATAGAAATAGTTACCGACTACAGATGAGAAGGCAAACAAGAGGACGATCAAAGCGATGAAGATTCCTGCCCATGATCCCACAAGTGAACTCAACGCATCCTGTGTCAGTACGATTCCATCAGATTCCGTACTTGTATAGAGACCAGAAAGAATGACGATAAATGCAGTAGCTGTACAGACACCAAATGTATCGACATATACCCCAAATGATTGGATGAAGCCTTGTTTCACCGGATGGGATACATTGGCAGTAGCCGCAGCTTGCGGCGCACTACCCATACCGGCTTCATTGGAGAACATGCCTCGTTTGATACCTTGCATCATAGCAGTACCGACAGCTCCGCCAGCAATTTCCCTGATGCCGAAAGCATCCTGGAAAATAATCATGAATGCATGCGGAATATCTGTGATATGGAAGATGATGATACCGATCGCCAGCAGGATATATCCCCCTGCCATCACCGGCACGATGATTTCGGATACTTTGACAATCACCTTGGTTCCCCCGAAGATGATAAGTGCACTGACGACTGTCATAACGACCGCCAGCAATTCTTTGCTGATACCGAAAGAACTGTGGAATGCACTTACGATCGTATTGGCCTGGACGGAATTAAAGGCAAGACCGAATGTCAACGTAATGATCACAGCAAAAGTGACTCCCAACCAGCGCTGTCCCAGGGCTTTCTCCATATAGTAAGCCGGCCCTCCCCGGAAGGAAGCTTCACCGTCACGTGTCTTATAGATCTGCGCCAGTGTTGCCTCGATGAACCCGGAAGCTGCACCCAGGAAGGCCATCAGCCACATCCAGAATACTGCGCCCGGACCGCCGACAGAGATTGCCAGTGCCACACCTGCCAGGTTGCCAGTACCTACCCGGGCAGCTGCACTGATACAGAAGGCCTGGAACGAACTGACTCCTTTCCCATCAGCAGACTTTTCACCGATCAGTTTAAACATATGCGGTATTTGCGTGAATGTCGCCAATTTAAGCCGAAGGGTAAAATAGAGACCGACAAGGAGCAATAACCCCATCATGATATAAGTCCACATAAAATCGCTCGCGGACTGTATTATTTTTAATAATATATCCATTTCTTTCTCTCCCCATTAAAAATACACCTTTTCAATGTAACAAAATCTAACATGATGCGCAATGTTTTTTCCTTCCATAGCAGTCTGTCATTCATGTTATACTGGAATTACAAAAGCAAGGTGGGATAAGAATTGACGCAAACCAAGGAGAAAAAACCCTTCCGCTACCCTTTGGCGATCACAGTCGGCATCATTACGGCAATACTGTTCGGTATCGCCCTTCAAAGTGTCGCAATCGGGTTAGCAATGGGCTGTATATGGGCAATCGTTTTCGGATCGATGCCAAAAGGAAAACAAAAGGGGCAAAAATAATGATAGCGATACGTCCCTATCAGACGGAAGATCTGCGCTCGATCATTTCATTATTAAAGACAGAGGGCTGGACTACACTCGCCGCTGATCCCAAGCGCTTCGACCAAGCGATGAAGGGATCGGCTCCTGCTCTGGTTGCTGTGAAGGATGGGATGATCAGCGGATATATCCGCTGTATCACGGATAAAGTCATCACGCTTCTCGTTGCCGAACTGCTGGTAGCTGACAGCCTGCGCGGGCAAGGTGTCGGCGGCAGGCTCCTTCAAGAAGCTCATGATCTGTTCCCTTCTACACGCATGGAGATGCTGGCAACCAGTACGTCAAAATCGTACTACGAACAAAAGAAATTCCGCCCCTTCTATGGGTTCCGCAAGACGTATGCCGAGTAACCCTCCATTTACCAGCATATTTGATCTTTTCATTGTTTGTCTATTTGCACAGTGGGAAATACATTACTGACGCAATAAGAGGAGGCAATGAAAAATGACAGATGAAGCTCGCGCGCAAAATACTGTGAAAAATTTACCTCAAGAAGAAAAAAACGAGATCCTGAACAACTTCCATGACTTCCAGGATTATTTAGGAAACAAAGTGAAACAAGGGGAACGCCTCGGTTTGAGCGAAGAGGCTTTGACAAAAGCCGCCCAGCGCGTTGCCGATTATCTTGCGGAAAATGAAGAACCTCGCAATCGTGAAGAGTACTTGCTCAAACAGCTATGGCTTGCAGCTGATGAAGAGAACAAAAAGCCACTTGCGAATACACTCGTGAAGCTGGCTGCCCGAACAAATTAAAGCGGATCCGATCGGATCCGCTTTTTCATTTGGCCCGATAAATCGGATCGGGCTTTTCACTGGTGATCCGACAAGACAGACCATTCGTTTCAATACTGATTGTCCCGCCTTTGGCCGTTGCATAGAGCACAGCGCCAGTCTTTCGCAAATTACGTACAACCTCTTTTGTCGGATGCCCCAATTCATTATCCTTCCCATAGGAAACCACAGCGTAATCAGGCTTCACTTTTTTCAGGAAAGCGAGTGTATTACTCGTGCGGGAGCCGTGATGTGCAACCTTATAAACCTCCGATTCCACTTCAAAATTATGTCTCATCCTATATTCCTGCTGCGCTTCCGCATCACTCATAAGCAGGAAATCGACTGTCCGATACGTAAGCCGCAATACGATGGACGCTTGATTATTTGTCGCCTTCGTATGATTGGCGTTTAATATTTGCAAGGAAATAAGCGGATCTATGGATAAATAATGGCCTTCTTTGGCGATGGTCACCGGTATTTGTTTTTCTGCCAGGATCTCCGTGTATCGCTGATACGTTCTGGTCGTATATAATTTCCCGCTATCCAGGACATGCTTTACTTCCAGCTCTTCAAGTATTGGAAGGAGTCCGCCGATATGATCGATATCCGGATGCGTCGCCACCAGGAGATCTATCTTTTCCACTCCCTTGGCCAAAAGCTCTTCCATCACTTTCTCCCCGGCTTCCCTATCCCCTCCATCTACGAGTATATTATAATGTGATGGCGTTTGTATCAGCATGCTGTCACCTTGCCCGACATCGAGGAAATGAACTTGGAGCTTGCCTGCTTCTTCCGTTTGCGAAAATATATAGTCCCAAATACCACTCCCGCTTTCTGCAGCAGTATTGACAGGAAAAACAAGCATCAGGCAGAGACAACTCAAACATACCCATTTCTTCATTGGTTCCGCCCCCTTTTTCCATAGGATGCAGTCTGCAAAGGGTTCGTATGCACGAAGGCTTTCCTCCTAATTTTAACAATCGGCTGGACATGCTATACTAATAGCATTGGGAAAGGAGCGACATATCATATCATGTTTACACATCGTATTGACTCAGCCACTTATTTGAAGCTTTTGGAGCAGCACGATAGCGATAAGCTGTTCCAGCTGATCGACAGCTCCCGTGAGCACTTACGGCAATGGCTTCCTTGGGTAGATCAGAATACGACTGTCGAGCACAGCAGGCAATTCATCCAGCAAACACTGGAGCAATTCGCCGCCAATGACGGCTTTACTGCCGGAATATGGTATCAAGGAGCTTTAGCCGGAGTGATCGGCTTCCATAAGATTGACTGGCAAAATCGTTCCACCAGCTTGGGGTATTGGCTGGGAGAGGATTACACCGGTCTGGGCCTGATGCAGAAATCCGTCAGCAAATGCCTTGATTATGCCTTTCTTGAACTTCGGTTGAACCGGGTCGAAATCCGTTGTGCAATCGGGAATGTACGAAGCAGGAGAATCCCGGAGAAGCTCGGCTTCACGCATGAAGGAACAATCCGCCAAGCAGAAAGGCTCGTCTATGGATATGTGAACCATAATGTCTATGGCATGCTGCTGGAAGAATGGGAAGCAAAAGAAAACAGTAAGACGAACGATGATGAGGCAAAAGGTTAATCAATATATTTCAAATGAATTACAATTTTCCTTCATATGTTTAGTCTCATTTTCCAAGTGTTATATACACACCAAGGAGATGAGAAGTAAAATGAAGAAGAAAATGCATATTGTTTCATCGACAGACGACAACTACGCACAGCATTTGGGTATGACATTAAGTTCTTTACTTGAAAACACTTCCAGCCCTGAGGATATTGTCATTTCAATCATCGACGGCGGAATCAGCCGCGAGAAGAAACAGCTATTGAAGGAAACTGCAGCAATCCATGGAGCGCCGCTTGATTTCCTCACTGTGAATGTGGAAATATACAAAGGCGCAATTGCCAGCCGTCATATTTCAAAAGCGGCTTATTATCGTATTTCCATTCCTGAAATGATGGATCCTGCCATCGAACGGACGTTGTACGTTGATTGCGATATGCTGATATTGGATGATGTCAAGAAATTATTCGATATCGAGATGGAAGGAAACATCATTGCAGCCGTCGGCGACTACGGTGAGCACCACCGCCTTGAAAAAATGGGCATCACCAAGGAAGATCGTTATTTCAACTCTGGTCTGCTGCTGATCGATATGCAGGCATGGCGTGACCATGATATTACGGATAAAGTGCTGACATTCATCAATGAAAATCCAGATAAACTGGCTTGGCATGATCAAGATGCACTGAACGCCATCCTTTGGAATGACTGGCTCATGCTCCATCCAAAATGGAATGCCCAGACACATGTTATCCTGAAAGAATACAAAGCGAAATCACTCGAGGAGGAGCGGGTTTTGCGCACGGTAAGGGAGAAACCATCAATCGTCCATTTCTGCGGCGAAGAGAAACCTTGGCAGAAAGGATCCATTCACCCTTACACAGATGGTTACTACGACTATCTGGCTAAAACCCCGTTTGGCCGCCAGCCAGCACCCGCTTCGAAGAGTTCCTTATCTATATAAAATTGTTGTAAAACTGGAGTTAAAAAAACTCCAGTTTTTTCTATGGACTCTCCGTATATGTTACACTGGTACTAAAGGAGGTGCTTTCCCTGAAAGCTAGACGCACACTATACACTGTGCTGCTGTCGGTTGGTATTGCCATTGTCGCTTTATTCATTTTCCGCACTTTTTTTTATTTTCCCAGTACCGTATATGGCGAATCGATGGCCCCTACTTTGGAAGACCAGAACAAAATCATCATCAGCCGGATTGGAGAAATCAACCGTTTTGACGAAGTCGTCTTCCACGCGCCAGATCAGGATGCAAGCTATGTAAAACGCGTGATTGGTGTACCTGGAGACACGATCGAGTACAAGAATGATGTACTCTACGTAAATGGCAAAAAGCATCGGGAGCCTTATCTGAAAGAGATGAAGGAAGCTATGCAGGGAGATGCATTATTTACGAATAACTTCAAGCTGCGTGATGTCATCGGTGAAGATACAATTCCTGATGGTTACCTGTTCGTCATGGGAGATAATCGCAGAAACAGTAAAGACAGCAGGATGTTCGGCTTGATCCCACAAGACTCCGTTATCGGGGAAGTTAAGTTTCGATATTATCCATTCCCTCAGATAGGATGGACCAATTGAATAAATTTAGTGACGAGCAGTGCAGGCTATTGCACTGTTTTTTATTTTCTCCTTAGCTGGTAAACCATTCCACTAAACTTATACCCATCCAACATATCCACATTGTCCAATCAGCGCAGGCACCGAGCTAAAAAGTATACTGCATACTTTGCCGCTTTCTTTCTTTTGCAGGTCTATTATACTGTATAAAAAAAGAGACTCATGCTTTACATGCATGAGTCTCTTCCGTATCATTTACCAATTACAGTAATCTGTTCATCAATCAAATCCACTACCATACTGCTTGCATCCTCTTCTTCAAGAATATAGTCGGTGATTTTATCCTCTACTTGATCCTGGATGACTCGGCGTAATGGACGGGCGCCAAAGCGAGGATCATAGCCTTTTTTCGCCAGGAAGTGTTTTGCAGCGTCTGTCACTTCCAGCTTGTAGCCTTCTTCTTCCATATTCTTAGTCAAATCTGCAAGCATAAGCTCTACAATCCGTACCAAGTCTTCCTCTTTCAGCTCATCAAAGCTGATGATGGAATCAAAGCGGTTCAAGAATTCAGGTTTGAAGTAAGCGCCCAGCTTCTCGATTACGGATACCGCTTCATTGCTGGAATTCGTAAAACCGACCGAGATCTGCTTATCCCCTGTACCTGCATTGCTTGTCATGATGATCACGGTATCTTTAAAGCTCACTTTTCGGCCTTGGCTGTCTGTCAAATGACCGTCTTCCATGATTTGCAGGAATAGATGCTGTACATCAGGATGTGCTTTCTCGATTTCATCCAATAGGACGATTGTATAAGGATTGCGGCGCACTCGCTCTGTCAGCTGTCCCGCTTCTTCATGTCCGACATATCCCGGAGGTGAACCGATAAGTTTCGCCACGGAGTGACGTTCCATATACTCACTCATGTCCAGACGAATATAGGAATCACGTGTACCGAACATCTCCTCTGCCAAGGCTTTCGTCAATTCCGTTTTCCCAACACCAGTCGGTCCGACAAATAGGAAGGAACCAATTGGGCGCTGTTTGGATTTCAAACCGGCTCTGCTGCGGCGAATTGCTTTGGCGACTCGATCTACTGCCTGCTGCTGTCCAATGACCTTGCTGGACAAATTAGCAGCTAAGTTTTTCATTTTATTCTGCTCTTCGGATTGGATTTTCGTTACAGGAATGCCTGTTTTCTCTTCGACAATCTGCTGGATGACTTCGACTGTCACTTCGCCTTTTTCTTCATTCTTCGGTTCCTCAAGCTTTTGTTCCAGCTGGATTTCTTCTTGGCGAAGATATGCTGCACGTTCGTAATCTTCACGGCCTGCAGCCTCTTCCTTCTCTTTGGCAATCTGTGCAAGACGAGCTTGGATTGCGTCTTCATCAGTTGTCACGGTCAGCAGATTGATTCGTGAACCGGCTTCATCCAGCAAGTCGATGGCTTTATCAGGAAGGAAGCGGTCTTGGATATAACGCTGTGACAAGTTCACGCTCGCCTTGATTGCATCCTCTGTGTAAGAAACCTGATGGTATGCTTCGTATTTCTCCTGCAATCCTTTCAGGATCTCAATTGCCTGCCCTGCTGACGGTTCTTTCACCATTACCGGCTGGAGGCGGCGTTCAAGCGCGGCGTCTTTCTCGATTTGACGGTACTCTTTCAAAGTGGTTGCACCTATCAATTGTAACTCGCCGCGTGCCAGTGCCGGCTTCAGGATATTCCCTGCATCCATTTGGGAACCTTCGGCAGACCCGGCCCCGACCAATAGGTGAATTTCATCGACGAACAGGATGACATTCTTACGCTGCTGCAATTCAGAGATCAGCTGTTTCATCTTTTCTTCGAATTGGCCGCGTACGCCTGTGTTTGCAACCAGCGAAGCGACATCGAGCAAGTAGATTTCTTTATTTTGCAGCTTTACAGGTACATTTCCTTCGACGATCTGCAAAGCTAGTCCTTCTGCAATAGCTGTCTTACCTACCCCTGGCTCCCCGATCAGGACTGGATTGTTCTTATTGCGTCGGTTCAATGTCTCGATGACACGTTTCACTTCTTGCTCACGGCCGATTACCGGATCGATCAGACCTGCACGTGCGCCATCTGTCAGGTTCTTGCCAAGTGAGTCGAGCAGCCCTCCGCGGCCATTACCGCCAGCTTGCGCTTGGCCGTTGGCTCCGGCTTGGAAGCCGGATTGTGCTCCTTGGAAGATATTCTTGAAGAAATCATCCATTGTTCCGCCATTGTTTGCGAAACCTGCAGGATTTTTAGATGTATTTTTCATTTCGTTGTAGCAAGTATGGCAGAGCTGTAATTGTTGTTTTTGGTTATTGAATTGCATAAACAAGTTCACATTTGCTTCTCGTTCACCACAATGTTGGCATTTCATAAATACAATTACCTCCCTAATCGTTTTGTTTGGTTCAATTGGTCAAGTGTCACGCTTTGACTTTGACTATCTTTGACCTTGTGACTTCATTATAGTCTGACCTTCTTTGACTTTCAAGTACTTTGCTTTATTTTTTATAATTATTTTAGTTTAAGCCCAAGGCAAATAAAAAAGCACCGCCCGGCTGTAGGCGATGCTTCTGTTTTATTTCGTTTTTTGTTTTTCCTGGTTGCGCAATTCGACCCGTCTGATTTTACCGGAGGAAGTCTTCGGCAATTCTTTGACGAATTCAATTTTACGTGGATACTTATAAGGTGCAGTGGTATTTTTCACATGTGTCTGCAATTCTTTGACAAGCTCCGGATCGTCCTCATCCACACCTTCGCGCAGGATGACGAATGCTTTGACGACATTGCCGCGAATTTCATCCGGGCTGGCAACGACTGCGCATTCCGCTACAGCTGGATGTTTGACCAAGGCATCCTCCACTTCGAATGGTCCGATCGTATAACCGGAGCTGATGATGATGTCATCGCTGCGGCCTTCAAACCAGAAATACCCGTCTTCATCGACGGAAGCTTGATCGCCAGTGACGAAGTAACCGTTTCTTTCCGCTTGTTCACGTCGTTCCGGCTCACGGAAATATGTTTTGAACAAAGCAGGACTGTCCAGCTTCAGTGCAATATCACCGACTTCACCCGTTTTTACCGGATTGCCATCTTCATCGATCACGACTACCTCATTACCTGGTGTCGGTTTACCCATGGAACCTGGTCTAGGCTCCATCCCTTTCATGATACCAAGCAGCAGCGTGCTTTCTGTCTGTCCATAGCCATCACGCACAATAATATCAAAGTGCTTTTGGAAGACATCGATCACTTCCCGGTTCAATGGTTCGCCGGCAGATACCGCACTATGCAAAGCACTCAAGTTATAGCTGCCAAGATCCGTCACCTTTGCCATCAGGCGGTATTCTGTCGGGGTACAGCAGAGCACATTGATTTTATAATCCTCCAAAAGGGAAAGATACGTTTTGGCATCAAAACGCCCCATGTAGACAAAGCCAGTTGCCCCTGTGCCCAATACGGATAGGAATGGGCTCCATACCCATTTCTGCCAGCCCGGTGCTGCTGTTGCCCACACGATATCCCCTTTGGAAGCGGATAGCCAGTTCTCAGCTGCTGTACGCAAGTGTGCGTAGCCCCAGCCATGTGTATGAACCACACCCTTTGGATTCCCTGTTGTACCGCTCGTATAAGACAGCAGCGCTAAGTCGTCTCTTGATGTCCGCACTGTTTCCAGCTCATCCGATGCTGCCGCTTTAAGCACTTGGAGTTCCTGCCATCCTTCAGCCGGCCCTCCGACAGAAAGCTTGATCAAACTCTCTTGGTTTTCGATTGCGTCGAATTGCTCTGTGAATTTATGAAAGCTGATGATCCCCTTCACTTTCCCATGATCGATACGGTATTGTAAATCCTTCGTTTTCAGCATTTCGGAGCTAGGGATGATCACAATTCCAAGCTTCAAGGCTGCAGCATAAATATGATATGCCTCCACGATACGCGGTACCATCACCAAAATGGAATCGCCTTTTTCCAAGCCCAGTTGTTTCAGAACATTACCTGTGCGGTTGACATCCTGGAATAACGCCTTGTACGTCACTTCCTTCTTATTGCCCGCATCATCCATCCAAATGAGCGCTTTACGATCTTCGTCTGTAACATGTCGCTCCATTTCATCAACGATGTTGTATTGCTCTGGTGCAATCAAATCTTTTCTATCCATACTTTCGCCTCCTAAATGGCTGCCTGATTTAACTAATGGACTTATTATAGCAGACTGAAGCACGACTTCCCAGCAATAATTGTTACCAAATTATAAAACTTGATATTAGTATCAGGTCTCAATACTTCTCCAAAGCGTAACAGCCGCATAACTACGGTAAGGAGCCCATCTTTCTCCCCGCTCATGTATTGCTGCTGGCGTCGGCTTTTCGGCGAGGTTATCGTAGAGCTTCAATGCTTTTTGTATCCCGATATCAGCAGCTGGTAATAAATCAGCTCGCCCTAAACCGGACAGCATCCAGTTCTGTGCCGACCAGCTGCCAAGCCCCCGGATTTTCGTCAATTCTGCAGCTATTTCCTCATCGGATGCCGAAGCAAGCTGCATGAGATCCAATTTCCCCTCTGCAATCAGGCGGCTGGTATCGATTACATACTCTGCCTTCCGCTGCGAAAACTGCAGTTTGCGTAAGGCATCATAGGATAAAGAAGCAATCTCCCCAGGCGACGGATAGAACCAGATGTCTTCTACTTTTGTCCCGAAATTCTCCACAAATCGGTTCGTCAGCGTGTAGGCAAACTTCAAATTCAATTGCTGGTGGATGATTGTTTTCATCAAGCTATAATAGACGTCCGTATCTTTTACGATCGGGGTTCCCGCATGTGCGTAAAACAGCTGTTCCAAATCCGAACCGGCAAAATGTGCAGCTACATCGGCAAGATCAACCTCCCACTGCAGCCACTTCTCCACCCAAGAAATTATTTCCGCCTGCCTGGAAGGATCCGCCGAAGAAACTTTAACGGAAGGAGATGTGATTGGTCCGCTGAACTGCAACCGAACGATATGCCGGGCCCCATCCCCTGAAACAACCGGAAGCTTCACTGTTTGACTTTCCGGATCAACCGAATTCAATTGATCCATACTCCATCTTTTCATTAAATAATGATAATCGTATGTATGTGTTCCTGTAAGCTCTGTTTCCCACATGATCAGTCTCTCCTATTCCATATGCTTCCTGGCAAATTCAATGACATCCTGTATCACCTTCGTCATTCGCTTGTCTTTATGCCAAAGCAATTTCGTTGTAGGCTGTTTGATTGGTACATCCAGTCTGACTGCCTTTAATTCCCCTGATTCCAATTCGTTTTGAACCGTCATAAGCGGCAAATAAGAAAAGCCCAGCCCCGCTTTCACGCATTGCTTGATTGCTTCAATGCTGCCGAATTCGATGATGTTTTCTGCATATAGATTCTGTTCCTCCAGAACTTGCTCCAATTCCATCCTGTAGGAACAACCTTTTTCGGTCAGTATCAAGGGATGTTGCATCACCTCATCCAAGCCAGCAGTGGATTGAACGGATAATGGATGGTTCGGGGAGCCGATCAGGACGATATCCTCCTCAAATAGGGAAACGGATTCCAAAGAACCATATTCCCGATCCCGATCCATGATAAATGCCACATCCAATTCGCCTTCCTGCAGCATCTGTTCCGAAGTTTTACTGGATGGCACAGGCTTCAGGATGACTTGCACCTGCGGATATCGAGAACGGATGAAACGAAGCAATGCAGGCAGACGGTAAATGCATTGACTCTCACAGGCGCCGATCAGGATCGTGCCTTTTTCCTCCATCCCTTCCTCGAACTCCTGTCTCATCTCATCATGCAATGTCAATATCCTCTTGGCATAGCTCTGCATCTTTATTCCCGCTTCAGTCAAATAAATCCTCTTTCCAAGACGCTGGAATAATTCGATGCCATATTCCTTTTCCAAAGCCTTTATTTGGGCCGTGACACTGGATTGGGCATAATCAAGCCGCTGAGCTGTCTTCGTGAAATTCAGTGTGTCTGCCGCCACAGCAAACGTCTTTAAATGATTGATATGCATATCCACCCACTCCTAAATCGCATTTTCCGATCATTATAATCAAATAATTCAGCTTTTCCTATGCATGAGTGCAGTATACACTTTTTTTATGAATATTGGAAAGGTCGTGAGAGATTGTCTATTGGATTGATTCTTGGCAGCAGCCGCATAAACAGCAACAGCAAAATACCGGCAGAAGCTCTTACAGAAAACATGGAGCATGGAACGATGGATAGCAGCGAGTTATCCTTGACGGATGTTGAGGATTTCCGCCATGAAGCTGCCCCCGCTCCCTTGGATGGCCGAAATAGCATGGCTGCGGAGTTAGCTGCAGGAGGAGGGCTATCATGAAGAATACAGCGGATAAAACATGGCAGGATTACTTCTTGGAAATCGTCCATGCAGTCATCCAAACAAAATAAAAAAGCTGATCCGAATGAAGATCAGCTTTAGAACTGCGTAATCGCCTGTGGCAGGATATCCTGTTTGACCAAGTCATCCAATGTCCGGAATGAATATCCCTGTTTCTTCAATTCAATGATCAGTTTTTCCAGTGCGATGGCATTATCTTCAGAAACGGCATGCAGCAAGACGACTGCTCCCGGATGCATCTGGGCCATTACTTGATCATACGCATACTGCCATCCTTTTTGTTCACCCGTCCTCCAATCCGCATAGGCGAGTGACCAGAAAACATTCGTATAACCAAGCTCTTCCGACCATTTAAGCGAGCGGGCGCTGAAAGTACCGCGGGGAGCTCGCAAATAATGCATCTCGTCCTGGTCCGTCAAATCAGCTACAGCATCCTCCAGCATCTCCAGCTCTTGCTTCATCTTCTCTTTGGAGACCTTGGTCAAATCAGGATGATGATAGGAATGATTGCCGACGATATGCCCTTCATCCACCATTCTTTTCACCAGGTCAGGTGCTGATGAGACATAATGACCCGTGATAAAAAAAGCAGCTGGGACATCATGCTTCTTCAATACATCCAGGATATCCCCGGTATAACCTTGCTCATATCCATTGTCAAAAGTGATATAGACTGTTTTCTCCCCTGAATCATCCAGATAATAGCTGTTGTATTCATCCAATAGCTGCTGGTATTTGCCGATCTCCGGGATACTGCCATCCTTGCTTTTTACAAATCCCCATCCATAGCTGACAGAGCTTTCAGCCCATACAAATGATGGTGCTGCGATAAGCAATAAAGCAAGCAGGGGCATGATTGTTTTCCATCGCATATGACACACTCTCCTTACCGATAGATTGCGCCAAATCCCATCCCTCTATGCGACGAAAACATAGAAAAGACCATGCCAAAAGCATGGTCTTCAGGCTGTCGAGAAAGTCTCGACAGCCTTTTTATTTTGAGTTCACTTCTTTTTCTTACTTTTTTATAATAGAAGAAACGACTAAAAGGCGGTGCCAAGATGTTAAATTCCAGAGAGAATGACCAAACAGCTCTTGAAATCGTAACTATAGAAGAACTTGTCCCTGAAAACCACCTATTGCGTAAGATAGAAACCCACATAGATTTCTCCTTCATCCGTGAAAAAGTTCGTCCTTATTATTCGGCGGACAATGGCCGTCCTTCCCTAGATCCTCTTGTCCTCTTTAAAATGATCTTTATCGGCTACCTTTTCGGTATCCGTTCCGAAAGGCAATTAGAGAAAGAAATCCAGACAAACATTGCTTACCGTTGGTTTTTAGGACTTAAACTCACGGACCCAGTCCCTCACCACTCTACAATAAGCTGGAATCGTTGTAATCGATTCAAGGGCACAGATATCTTCCAACAAATCTTTGATGAAATTGTAGAACAGGCAATGAAGCATCGTATGGTTGGAGGACGCGTCTTATTCACTGATTCCACCCACTTAAAAGCCAATGCGAATAAAAGAAAGTTCATCAAGAAGGAAGTACAGGAAGCTACTCGTTCATATCAGGAAGAATTGGATAAAGCAATCCAAGAAGAACGTACAAAACAAGGAAAAAAGCTTTAAAGTCACGAGAGGAGGTGACAGAAACGAAAGTAGTGAAAGAAAGCACGACTGATCCAGAGAGTGGCTATATGTATCGAGAAGGAAAGCCTGAAGGCTTTTTCTACTTAGATCATAGAACTACGGATATGAAATATAATATTATTACCGATGTCCATGTCACGGCCGGAAATGTGCACGATTCACGGCCTTATTTGGAGCGCCTTGAACGACAGAAGGAACGCTTTAATTTTGATGTGGAAGCTGTCGCTCTGGACTCCGGTTATCTCACTACGCCAATCTGTCACGCCTTGAATGAACAGAATATTTTCGCTGTCATCGGTCACCGACGTTTTCATCCTACTAAAGGATTAATGCCTAAATGGAAGTTCAAGTATGTCCCAGAGAAAGATCATTATGTTTGTCCAAACGGACAAACATTACCTCTGCGAACAACAAATCGAGAAGGGTATAAAGAATACGCATCTGACCCTAAACAATGTACTGCTTGCCCACTGTTGGCCACATGTACGAAATCAAGAAATCATCGAAAAGTTATCACAAGGCATGTTTGGGAAGGTAGTAAAGATTGGGTGCGGGAAAATCGCCTGAGCCACTCAGGAAAGTTATTATATAAATTGCGAAAAGAAACGATAGAGCGAAGCTTTGCGGATGCGAAACAACTCCACGGGCTTCGCTATTGTAGGTTACGAGGAAGAGAAAAAGTGCAGGAACAGGCGCTGATGACAGCGACCTGTCAGAACATAAAAAAGATAGCCAACCACCTAGCAAAGCTAGGATAGGTAGGTGGCTGGCTATCTTTTTTATAAAACAGCCCTTTAAAGAAAGCAGAAGAGTATCGAATAAAAAAAGATTGTAGAGAAACTGGGATTTCTCTACAATCTGAAGACCATGCCAAAAGCATGGTCTTACTTTAATTTATTTTCCATTTCATCAAGCATTCGGAGCATTTCATCGATTTCATCCAAGGACGTCTCTTCTGGTTCGATACTATCCAAATAATCCATGAATGCAGCCAGACGCTGCTTCAAATCATCCACTTTACTTGCTGCCAACTGTAAAACCCCTTTACCGCTTCATCTGGCTCTTAGTATATCACAGCCTCGTTCGTTATTGAACGTTGAAGGTGAAGGACAGATGGTCTTGAATCGGGATCCAGGCCCCGATTCCCTGTTTGGTCACATTCCTGACAACAATCTGTTTTCTGGAGCCCTTCAATTCCAGATAGACTTCCCCGAACGTGATCGTTCCCTTCTCATTGACTGCCGGTGCATAAGCAGTAAGGATCCCGGACTTATTCAAAGGAACACCATAGGCATTTTCCTTATTCGTTCCTTTTCCGATGACTGTCTGGAAGGATAGCGGAAGCTTCGTGTTCTTCTGTGCCTGCTGGAGCATCATTAGCTTGATGTCCTTCGGATTTTCGATCTCAGCTGTCAGTCCGCCTTTTACGTAGCGTTCTTCCTGCTGCTCGTAATTCATCTGCTTGGCTGATTCGCCGCCGGCATTGCTCAGCTGATTCGTATTCACTTTTTGATACTGCCAGTTGATATTCGTTTCGGCAGACTGGTATTCCAGCGGCCAATGCCCCATATAGATCATGCCGCGGTATCCGATTGCAAGCGGTGAAGGTTTCAGCGTCGATTCATTGAGAATGCGGATCAGTTCGGGATTTTGGATGATAATATCACTTTCTTCCGTCAGCTCCCTGACAAGTTCACTGGGCTCTAGCACAATCTGATCCTTATTTGAATTCGGATAAGTATTTTCCTTGGATATATTCAAAACATGATTCGGGATTTCAGTATCCTTCTTCTGTACTTTCTCCGCTTTCCCAGCTGCGGAGAAAGGAAAAGTCAGCAAAGTCAGTGCCATGATTGTTATGAGGATTCTAGCGAATTTCATAAAGAAAAGCCCCTGCCTTTCAGATTTTTTTCTAGTATCTGAAGTCAGGAGCCATCCTATACATCTCAATAATGATTCAAATGATTCAGATGGACTAGGTCCAATCGCTCTTCGATTTCAATGCTATCCTTCACCGTCTGCACCATGGAACAGTTTTTTCGGGCAAGCTCCAGATTCTTCTCCAGCTGCCCTCTATCCAAATGATAGCCGCGCACAATGAAAGTCAATGTGATTTTGGTAATGCGATTAGCTGCCAATTCATCGCGTTCCACTTCAGCCTCCACTTCCAAATCAGCTATTTCAAGACTTTGTTTCTTTCCGGAGGCACTGCATCCTGCTATCGAGGAAACCATCAGCTGATAGGGCGGAATACCAAAAAGCTCATTTCCGTCGATATCCAATGTTTGATGGGGCAATTCGGTACGGAAACCATGCTGTTTCATTGTAAGCCTCAATTCCTTCACCTCTCCTTGCTGGATCTTTAAAGGTATATATTCCCGGCCCGTGCAGATTTTAACCCTGAACCTTGATTGACCAAATCCAGGAAAAACTATAGAGTAGGATTGGGAAATCATCTTACATACAGGGGTAATGACATTATGAGAAATGCATATAGTTTTTGGATTCTTGTCAGTATTGTGGCAGTTTCCGGTTTCAGCCAAGGATTGCTGCTCCCGCTCATTGCCATCATATTTGAGCAAGACGGCCTTTCCTCCTCGATGAACGGATTGAATGCTGTCGCTATTTATATCGGAATTCTGCTTGTATCCCCCTTCATGGAAGCCCCTCTGCGTAAATACGGATACCGACCAGTCATCATGGGAGGCGGGCTGATCGTTGTTGTGGCATTGCTGGCCTTCCCGCTTTGGAAATCCTTTTGGTTCTGGTTTGTCCTGCGGTTATTGATCGGTATCGGGGATAATGCGCTTCATTTCGGCACGCAGACATGGATTACATCGTCATCACCGGAAGCAGTCCGCGGACGGAACATTTCCATCTATGGACTCTTCTTCGGGATTGGGTTCGCTGCAGGTCCGCTCATGACATCGCTCGTCAAGGTTTCGGAGTCCTTGCCATTCATCTTATCCGGCGGACTTTGCTTGATTGCTTGGTTCACTCTTTTCCAGCTGCGCAATGAATTTCCGGTCGAAGAAAATAACCAAGCAGTCCAGCAGCAAGGATTGATACAGCGCTTCGGCTCGACTTTGAAATATGCTTGGGTTGCTTTTTTGCCGCCGCTGGGATATGGCTTTTTGGAATCCTCTTTGAACGGAAGCTTTCCTATATATGGATTGCGTCAGGATATCGGTGTATCGGAAGTGTCCATATTGCTTACCGGCTTCGCCCTCGGTGGTATTGTTTTTCAGATTCCGCTTGGTATGCTCAGTGATAAATTCGGCCGTAAATATACGCTGCTGACCGTCATGCTGCTCGGTACGGTGTGTTTCGGGACAGCTGCATTGACAGAACAGCATTATATTGCCTTGCTCATCTGTTTATTCGCAGCGGGCATGCTGCTTGGTTCGACCTTCTCGCTCGGCATAAGCTATATGACCGATTTGACACCGCGGCACTTGCTGCCCACCGGAAACCTGCTTTGCAGCATCACCTTCAGCATCGGGAGCCTTGGCGGTCCTTATCTCAGCGGTGTATTTATCGAAAAGATGCCCGATGTCAGTTTCTTTCTTATCATGACAGTCATCTTCGCTGGCATATTCACAACCTTGCTCCTCCATGCAGTTTTCACCAAACATACAATAGCTGCAGGACAGCATTAAAAGGGATGCACCCAGGCAGGCGCATCCCTTCTTTAATTGATATAACGGGAGAATCGCTTCTCCAGCCGTTCCTGGAAATAAGAAATGATGATACATAGCGGCCAATATACAAGCGCCACTGTAATATACATCGTCATCGAATCAAAAGTCCGGCCAGCCACTATTTGGGCCTTCTGGAACATTTCCGGCACTGTAATGACCGCTGCGAGGCTGGTTGCCTTCACTAAATCAAGAAATACATTTGTAAGCGGCGGCATCGCCACCCGAGCTGCCTGCGGGACGATGACCCTGGTCAAGGTCTGCCAATAATTGAGACCAAGCGCATAGGAAGATTCCCACTGGCCATACGGAATACTGTTCAATGCCCCTCTATTCACTTCTGCAATATAGGCTGCACTATTCAAACCGAAGGCAAGGACAGCACAGGTGAACGCATCCAATCGGATTTGGACAACCGGCAGCCCTTGATACAGGATGAATAAAAAAACGAGTATCGGCGTCCCGCGCATAAACGAAATATAAAAGCGCGAGGGCCATCTGAGGAAAAAGAATCGGGAACTGCGGCCGATCGCCAGGAAAAAACCGAGGATCAGCCCCATCCCCATACCGGCGAAAGCAACAGCTATCGTCATCGGCAATCCTTCCAATATGAAAGGCAGGTTCTCCCATGCCAGCTCCACATCAAAGAATTTCCCAATGTTCACCGCATCGAATGGTATCATTTTTCTTCTTCCTGCTGCTGTTTCAATACTTCATCGATCGTCGGGATATCCTCATCCGGTTGTTTGGAAACGTCCGCTCCGCCGAAGAACTCCTCGGAAAGCTTCGTCAGTGTACCATCTTCGCGCATCTCATCCAAAGCCTTGTCCACTTGTTTTTTCAATTCCGGGGCATCTTTTGGCATAATGGCAGCATTGGCTGTTTCATCGAATTTGAAATCCGGGTGGATGGTGATATTAAAGTCCGGGAAAGCTTGCAGTGCCAATGACTGCAAATAATAATCATTGATGATCAAATCAGTGCGGCCATTATCGACATCACGCAAATAGACATCGTTGGTGGTATTGCCATATGCCACTACCTCGGCACCAAGCTCTTCTGCGATCTTGCTGTACCCCGTTGTCGCCTCACCGCCAGCCTTCTTGCCTTTTAAGTCTTCCAGTGAATGGATCCCGGAAAGGTCATCCTTGCGTACGATCATCGTTGTATATGAATATTTATACGGGTTGCTATAGGCGAACTTCTCTTTACGCTCATCCGTCACACCGATATCATTTGCTGCCATATCGACTCGTCCATTCTGGACGGACGCAAGCATATTATTGAAATCGGAGGTTTTGAACTCCACTTCCAAATCAAGTCGCTTCGCAATTTCCTTCACCACTTCCACATCGTATCCAGTAATTTCGTCCGAACCTTCCGGATAGTAGCTTGCCGGATACAATGTACCTGAAGTGCCAACGGTAAGCTTTCCAGAATCCTGAATGGCTTCCCACACTTTATCCTCTGGCGCTTTCCCGGCACTGTCATTATCAGGAGAACCGCAAGCACTCAAGATAAGGACGACCAGCAAACTGCATAATACAAGCATTCGTTTCTTCATGATGATGTTTCTCCTTTATCGATTCACTTATTTCCTTCTTGTTCCATTAGCTCATCCACTGTCGGCAATTCTTCCTCCGGCTTTTGGGAGACATCCGCCCCGCCATAGAACTCCTCCGACAGCTTAGTCAACGTACCGTCTTCTTTCATTTCATCAAGTGCTTTGTCCATTTGTTTCTTAAGCTCAGGGGCATCCTTGGAAATGATGGCACCTTGCTCAATCTGATCGAACTTGAAATCTGGATGGATCATGATGCTGAAATCAGGAAAAGCCTGCAAAGCCAATGATTGTAAGTAATAGTCATTGATGATGAGGTCTGTCCTTCCATTATCGACATCCCGCAAGTACACATCATTAGTTGCATTGCTGTATGTGACAACCTCTGCCCCAAGCCGTTCTGCAACCTTGCTGTGGTTCGTCGAAGCTTCCCCGCCGGCACGTTTTCCTTTAATATCCGCCAGACTGTGGATGCCAGACAAATCGTCTTTACGTACAATCATGGAAGTATAGGAATACTTATAGGGTTCCGTGAAAGCGAATTGCTCTTTTCTTTCATCGGTGATTTCGATATCATTTGCCGCTACATCTATTCTGCCATTTTGTACAGATGCAAGCATATTATTAAAGTCAGATGTCCTGAATTCCACTTCCAAATCCAGACGCTTCGCAATCTCCTTGATTACTTCCACATCATAACCTGTCAGCTCATCGGATCCATCTGGATAATAAGATGCCGCAAAGAGAGTACCGGATGTACCGACTACAAGCTTGCCGGACTCCTGGATCCTCTCCCATGTTTTATCATTGCCAGCGCTTTCAGAATCTTGATCTCCACCGCTGCCGCAAGCCCCTAGAAGCAGCAGCATCAAAAATAAACTACATATAATACCTAATCCCTTCCCCATGAAGCTATACACTCTCCCCTTGTTATATTTTCATATATCCTAAAAGATAACAGGTAACCTCCACTATTTCAATATTTTTATTAACTGTTTCATTTTTATTTTCTATCTGTTATACATACCGGTAAAAATAATTCCTATTTTATATTGATTTTAAACTAATCCTATAATATAGTGTAATTACTATTACATTATAATTATTATAAACAAGCTATATTTGAATTGGAGGTTTTAACCGAATGAAGAAACACTTTGAACTGCTTGCCGCGTTAGTTAGTGGTGCAATCATCATCATTACCTATTTCCTGTTCCGCGACACCGAAGCTGCCCCTTTCCTTTATAGCGCCGCATATTTGATTGGGGGATACTGCAAAGCGAAAGAAGGAATTACCGAAACGATCCTGGAGCGGAAACTGAATGTAGAGATGCTGATGATTTTTGCCGCTATCGGAGCTGCTATAATCGGTCATTGGCTGGAGGGCGCTTTGCTCATATTCATCTTCGCCCTTTCCGGAGCCCTGGAAACCTACACCGAGAACCGAAGCAGTCAGGAATTACGCGCTCTGCTGTCACTTCAGCCCGATGAAGCGACCCGAGTGACCGATACCGGAAAAGAAACCATCCCTATCGGCCAGCTTCGAGTGGATGATCGAGTACTGGTACTGCCTGGGGAACGTATCCCAGCTGATGGCATCATCTTAAAGGGAACAACGAGCATCGATGAAAGTGCCATCACCGGCGAAGGGATACCAGTGACCAAATCAGAAGGACATGAAGTATTCGCCAGTACCGTCAATAGCAGCGCCGTCTTGGAAATCCGTGTCTCAAAGCCCGCGGAAGATACATTGTTTCAGCGAATCATCACAATGGTGCAAACTGCCCAAGCACAAAAATCACCGGCTCAGCACTTCATCGAACGTTTCGAAGGACCTTATGTCAAAATCGTCCTGTTGCTAGTATTGCTATTATTCCTGGTTCCTCCTATCCTTACGACCTGGTCCTTCACCGAATCATTTTACCGGGCGATGATCCTGCTTGTTGTCGCCTCTCCATGTGCCCTTGTTGCCTCAGTGATGCCGGCGACCCTATCCGCTATTTCCAAAGGCGCAAGAAATGGGATCCTGGTCAAAGGCGGCGTGCACCTGGAAGCGATTGGACAAGTGAAAGCGGTCGCCTTTGATAAAACTGGCAGCCTGACTGCCGGAAAACCATCCGTAACAGATTTTCTTGTCAGTGAATCGGCAGACGCTTCCCTGGTGCAAAAGGCGGCTCATGCCATTCAGTCCCAATCCTCACACCCCCTTGCCAAAGCAGTGGCAGCATATACAGAAGCTGACTCTATCGAACCAGCCAAGCAAGTGACAGATGCTGCAGGACACGGCATGGAAGGGATATGGCAGGGACAGAAATGGCGGATCGGCAAAGCAGCTTATATGAATAATACGGCTGATCAAGAATTCGCAGAGCAAGCCGACGCATTGGCTGCTGAAGGGAAATCGCTGGTTTATATAGAAAATGAAGCTGGAGTTGCCGGGGTATTTGCTCTTCAGGATACATTGCGACCAGAAGCCAAAGCAGCCATCCGTTCTTTGACGAAGCTAGGTATATCGACTATCATGCTGACAGGTGATAATGATCAAACCGCAAAAGCAATAGCCGCTCAAGCAGGCATCACCACTTATCGCGCCAATTGCCTGCCAGAAGAGAAAGTTGCCGAAATCAAGGATCTCGAAAGGAATTATGGAATGATCGCCATGGTAGGAGATGGGATCAACGATGCTCCTGCCATTGCTACGGCAGAAGTCGGGATAGCTATGGGGAATGGGACAGATGCAGCACTGGAAACAGCGGATATGATCCTGATCAAGAACGATTTGGGAAAACTGGCCGATGCCATCAAGCTCTCGAAGCGGATGCGCCGAATCATCAAGCAGAACGTCGTTTTTTCCGTCACTGTCATACTGCTGCTGATTTTTGCAAACATCAGTCAATATCTTGGATTACCACTCGGTGTGGTGGGACACGAAGGCAGTACGATTCTTGTGATTTTGAATGGATTGCGTTTATTGAAATGATGAATTGTAATATTAAGTGCGACACCTTTTGAAAATAGAAAAGCCCATGTTTCCTCGTGTAAGATGAAGTTACCATACCTAATCTTAAACGGAGGAAAACATGAGCTATTCCCATCTTACTACAATTGAACGAGGAAAACTAGAAACACTATACAAGCTTGGCTGGTCTGCACGTCGTATCGCAAAGGAGTTAGGGAGACACCATTCGACTATTTCCAGAGAATTGGAGCGTAACAGTGAGGGCAGCTATAAAGCTGACTCTGCTGACAGAATGTATCAAAAACGACGGGAATTTTGTATTCCTAAAGGTAAATGGAAAGAAGAGCTTAGAGTGGTTATTGAGGAGAAATTAAAGCTCACTTGGTCACCTGAACAAATTCAAGGAAGGCTGGGTATCATCAGCTTCAAAACCATCTATCGTTGGATGAATCAAAGACGATTCTCTGTCGATCATCAGGTCTTCCGTCAAAAAGGAAAAAGGCAAAAACCCCGGGAAACGAGAGGTCGATTCAATATTGGTACGTCGATAAAGGAGCGTCCAAAAGATGTGAAGGACCGAAAATCGGCAGGCCATTGGGAACTAGATACAGTAGTATCAAGCCGTGGAAAAAGTAAAGGATGCTTCGGAACGTTTGCCGAACGCAAAACGCGTTTCTTTCTCGCAGTTAAAATGAACGATCGAAGTGCACGCTCTATGAAGGAAGCTATCTCACAAGTGGCAGCTTCTATGCCTAAGGAAATATTTAAGACAGCGACCACAGATCGAGGGAAAGAATTTGCTTGTTATCAAGAAATCGAAAATGAAATGGATATCTCGGTTTACTTTGCCGATCCGTATGCCCCATGGCAGCGAGGAACCAATGAAAACAGTAACGGGCTGCTTCGGGAGTTCTTCCCAAAGAAAACAGACTTAGCCTCTGTTTCAGAAGATGAAATCCACCAAGCACTATACCTAATTAATCATCGCCCGCGAAAAATATTAGGATGGAAAACTCCTTACGAGGCTTTCCAGGAGGAACTGTCGCATTTAGATTGACAAACTATCAAATAAAAAAGGCTTCCTTGAATCAGGAAGCCTTTTTCGCTTTCTTCCGCTCCTCCAGCATGGCATTGATTTCACCGCCGGTAATGATGATGATACCGGAAAGGTAGAACCAAATCATCAAGACGATGACTGCACCAAGGGATCCATATGTTGCGGAATAATTGCCAAAGTTATCTACATAAAAGGAAAATAACAGGGATGCGATCATCCAGCCGACGGCCGCAAACGCTGCACCGACCATCGATTCTTTGATTGAAAGTCTCTTACTTGGGGCAAGCACATACAATGCAAGCAGTACGATGAAGAATATGACAAAGGAGATCACCCAGCGCAAAGCTCCCCAAACAGTCAGGAAGCCTTCATCCAATCCGAAAATCGAAAAGATATAAAGTCCAATCGATTTACCGAAAATCGGGAGCAGGAATGCGACTGCGATGACGAGTACCATCGCGATTGTCAGCACGACGGCTACTCCCCTGGCTACAATGAAAGATCGGTTTTCATTGACACCGTATGCCTTATTCAAAGCACGGATGATGGCATTGACGCCATTCGATGCAGACCAAAGCGTTGCCAAAATACCAATGGACAATAGTCCGCCATTCCGGTTGTTGACAAGACCCGTTATATTTTCTTCCAATAAATCCATGGTAGATTCAGGTGCAAATGTCGATAATGTATTCATGATATCTTGCTGACTGATCGGTAAAAAGGCGACCAATGATAAAAGAAAAATGATAAATGGAAATAGCGATAGTAATAAAAAATAAGCCAGCTGGGCAGACAGACCAGTCACTTCATCATTGCCGATCCGCTGCCCCAGCTGTTTCAGAAAGCTCCCCATGGCTTCTCCTCCTTCTCTCTCTATACAGCTTTTTCTTTATCTAGCTGCAGTCGTTCCAGTGCCTGCCAATTGTTTCGGACTCTCTCCGGCAGGCAATTCGATCTGATCATCCAGCCTACTCACTTTTTGCAATGCATGCTGGACTTCCTCCAATCCTTTCAGGCCCTTATCAGCCGAGGTGGATAAACTAGTCGCCACTCGCGCATAAGATGTTTTTACATCATCCACGAAAACGCCAGGATTGCGGAGATAGAAAACCGCTTCAGATCCTGCACGCATCAAGTTGCCGCGTACATGCGTCCTTGTCTGTGCATCACATAACGAAACCAAGCCGCCGACAGTAGCACCAATCGTTAAACCTAACGTGAACTTACTTTTCATCAAATCGGCTCCTTCCATCGTATCTGTTGTTTTATTGTCTCGCACAATTCCGCACACCCAGCATCCAGCTGTTCAAATACAGCTTCAAATTCACCAGTGAAGAACGGATCTGCGATATCCTCGCCTTCCCGTCCATTGATGAATTCCGAGAAAAGCCGATAACGGGACGAATAGGCAGGTATCATAGCTGATAAATCCTGCAAATTAAGCCGATCCATCACAATGATGTGATCATACGCATCCAGCTGTTCCAATTGTACTTGCTTCGCTGTTTTTTCGACAATCGGAATGCCCTTTTGACCCAGAAGCTCACGAGCGGAAGGATGTATCTTTTTTCCTTCATGCCAGTGACCGATTCCGGCAGAGTCCACAGCAACAAGCCCTGATAGGCCTGCTTCCTCTATTCGTTTGCAGAATATCGCCTCTGCCATCGGTGAGCGGCAGATGTTGCCTAAACAAATAAACAACACGTTTATCATTCACCCAACTCCCTCGTTTTATAAATGCGATTACAGATATCTGCTATTCCATTCCCCGCTCAACATTTGTTCAAACTGTGGTGCTCCCATGCTATAATATGGAAAAGAAAGGGTGATGCTGATGCCGATCATCTATCCACATGCTCTCACAGCCGACTCCACCTTTGCAATCACTGCACCATCCAGCGGGGTTCCCGCTTCCTTGCATCCCCGGATACATAAAGCAAAAAAGCAGCTGGAGAAGCTGGGAAACCGCGTGATCATAGGCGAGACAGTCTGGACCCAGGAAGCTGCCAGAAGCAGCTCTGCCGAAATCCGGGCAGCTGAACTGATGAGCTTCCTTACCGATCCTGAAATCGATGCCCTCATGCCGCCATGGGGCGGGGAATTGCTTATTCAAGTATTGCCAAGACTGGATTGGGACAAGCTAGCTTCAAGCAATCCAAAATGGCTGATCGGTTATTCTGATACAAGCACACTTCTTTGTTCCTATACGCTCCGGACAAATATCGCTACAGCCCATACAACCAACTTCTTCGATCTGCATATGGCATCACTCGATGGAACGACAAGGCAGTGGCATAAGGTTTTATCTGCACCATCACGCAAAAACTTTATCCAGCATGCTTCGGCCATGTATCAGTCTTCTTGGGATGCACTTTTCGAACAAGACGATGCAGCGGGATTTGATCTGGACAGCGAAACGGAATGGAAATCCACTACTGGTAAACCTGTTTCCTTTACTGGCCGATTGATTGGCGGCTGCCTGAATACATTGACGGTCATTGCCGGGACAAAGTATGCCCCGATCAAGAAATGGCAAGAGTCTTTTGAAGAAGATACAATCGTCTATCTCGAATGGAGCGATTGGAGTACAGCAGAAGCCTACCGGAATCTTTGGCACCTGAAGGAGCTCGGCTGGTTCGATCGGGCAAGCGGTGTATTATTCGGCAGACCCGCTCGAAGCACACCTTCAGAGGATTACACAGACGAGCAAATGATCCGGGAATTCGCCGATGAAATCGGATTGCCGATCATCTTCGACACTGATATAGGACATATGCCGCCGCAATTGACATTGATCAACGGTGCTTTGACAACGGTTTCGTATCAGGATGGGACTGGCACATTGACTTATCTGGAATAGGAAAGAGGAGCTGATGGTTCAGCTCCTCTTTCCTTGTTTTGCCGGATGCGTCCCGGGGAGATGCGGATGTCCGAATAATTTCTCCCGGAATGTACCTCCTGCATAGTCCTTTTTATACAATCCCCGCTCTTGCAGGATTGGCACAACCAATTCGACGAAGTCCTCCAAGTCCCTCGGCGTAATATAATGGGTCAGGTTAAAGCCATCCACTCCGCTCCTCACAAAAAAGTCCTCGATCCTGTCGGCCACCTGTTCAGGGCTGCCGATGATGATCTCCATTTCAGCTGGTTTGCTGAATTTCTCTTGTATCTCTTTGACCGTGAATGGCCTGGCAGCGTCCTTGGTCAAATATGCAGCTCGTGATTGCCCTTGTTCCGTATGCTTGTACGTGAACAGTTCATCCTCATCTTCATAGGATGCCAAGTCATAACCAGTCGATCCACCATACTGGGCCTTTGCTGCATCTGCACTCCAATATTTCTTGATTTCTTCATATTTCGCATATGCTTCCTCTTCCGTTTCAGCAACGACTACATTCAGGAAAGTGAATGCTTTGATTTCATCACGGCTTCTGCCGTATGCTTCTGCACGCGTTTTGATATCCTCGATATAGTAGTTGATTTTTTCCGGTGTCGGTCCGCCGACAAACACACATTCAGCATGTCTGGCTGCGAAATCGCGCCCTTTTTCAGAGGTTCCCGCTTGGTAAAGCACTGGCGTACGCTGCGGGGATGGCTCACTGACATGAGGCCCTTCAACGGAGAAGTATTTCCCCTTGTGCTTGATGCGATGTACCTTATCCGGGTCCACCAGAACGCCTCTTTCCGGATCTGAAACAACCGCATCCTCTTCCCAGCTGTCTTCAAGCAGCTTATAAGAAACCTCCAGGAATTCCTCTGCTATCCGGTAACGTTCATCATGCTTGACCATTTTTTCCAGCCCGAAATTCCGGGCCGCATTCGGTAAGTAGGATGTAACGATATTCCAAGCGACACGCCCCTTGGTCAAGTGGTCGAGAGTCGAGAATTTACGCGCATTATGGAATGGCTGCTCGTAGGATGTACTGACCGTGACAGCGAAGGAAAGGTTCTCCGTCACAGCTGCCATTGCCGGGATGGCAAAGGCAGGGTCATTCAGCGGCACTTGGACTCCGTCGCGCAAAGCAGCCTTTTCATCCCCGCCATAGACATCATAAACGCCGAGTACATCAGCGAAGAACACCGCATCGAACTTGCCTTTTTCCAGCAGGCGCGCATGCCCGATCCAGTAGTCAAGCGACTTATACTCGCGATGCCTTCTGCTCTCGGGATGCTTCCATAAGCCGTGGGAATTGTGCATAGCTGCAGTCATATCGAAAGCTTGCAGGATGATTTGTTTCGTCATTATCTCTCACTCCTTTAAAATATGTAAAAAAGCCTCTTCCGTTTTACAGAAGAGGCTCCTTATCCAAGGCGAAAAGCTCCTCTTATCTGTCAGACCATCGTCTGCTGGAATTGGCACAGTGCATCATTGCCTGTTGCCGAGGCTTCCAAGGGCCAGTCCCTCCACCTCTCTTGATAAGAAAATACTATTTGATTATGTTAAATTGCGCTCGATTTGTTCCCGGTATTGACCCAAGGTGCTTGGCGAATGCTTCTTGAGCTTTTGCAGCAATGCTTCGTATTGAATCTCCTTTTCGCTGATCCGTTTCCGATAAGCCGCCCGCTCTGAATCATCCGTACAAACACGCAGTAAATCACGTAAGGCCACAATCTCTTTTTGCAGCTCCATTTCGGGCGGGACATAGCCGGCATTCTTCAGGATCTTATAGCTCATCCGCATATCCTCTGGTACGCCGGATAAATCCTCCAGTTCCAGAGGTTTCCCTGCACCGGGAAGGTTGCGGAATTCTCCACTTTCTTCCGCCTTCTTGATCCGTTCTTCGGCAAGCAGCGAAATCAGATCCATACAATCCCTCCCAAAAATCAAAAAAGCAACCGATTCCGCATCGGTTGCTTTTCATTATACAATAATCTGAATTATTTACCAATGAATTGCTGTGTCCAATAGTTACCGTTTTCCACGTACCCTACACCGATGTTTGTATAATCAGGGTTAAGGATGTTTTCACGGTGACCTTGGCTGTTCATCCAAGCTTCCACAACTTCTTCCGGAGTCTTTTGACCTTGGGCGATGTTTTCACCTGCAGTCTGATAGGAGATACCGAAAGATTTCATCATGTCGAATGGAGAACCGTAAGTCGGGCTGTTGTGGTCGAAGTAACCATTGTCAGCCATGTCCTGGGATTTAGCGCGTGCTACTTTGCTTAGCTCAGCATCTGCTTTCAATGGCTTGAGACCAGCTTTTTCACGCTCTTGGTTAGTCAAGTCCACTACTTGCTGTTCAAATGCGCTCAGCCCTTCTGCAGCTTGCTTGTCTTCTGTCTGCTTGCTGTCAGAAGCAGTTTCTTGTTTTTGTGCTGGAGCTTGTGCTTTTTGTTCAGTTGCTTGCTCTTCAGCTTTTTCTTCTTTTTGCGGAGCAGCTTTTTGCTCTTCTTTATTAGAAGCAGGTGCTTTTGCTTCCTCCTGCTTAGGTTGAGCTTGTACAGGAGTCTGTGCTGTTTCTTGTTGTGCTGGCTGTTGAACATTGTATTTCGCTAGCAAGCTATCAACATCGATGTGAATGTTATAAGCTGATAGATAATCATTCACCCATTTATTCAAATCTTCGATAGAAGAGAAAGATCCGCTTTTCACTACATGTGCTACGTGCACTTGAACTTCTTCTTTAGTTGGCTGTGCCGGTGCAGCGTTTGCTGTGCCTGCCAAAGCGCCTCCTGCCAGGATAGCTGTGGATAGTGTTGTTACTAATACTTTCTTGAACATGATGTTGCTCCTTTCGGGATGTATGTGTTTTCTTGATGCAGCAACATCATAGCATGCGTTTTTATGTAATATTGCAGCCTGGATTTTCCAATTGGCTCTCCTTCCCGAAGTCTCATGCTAAAAGTCGGTTCCTATGCGAAATCGCACCCGCTCATCTTGCTTTGAAACTAGCAATAAACAGCCACCCTGCTATATATTGGATGAAAATCAGGATTGACACCTTTTTTCCTTCCTAGTTTTTGTAACAATCCCTCATTATTTGTAATCTATCTGTAAATTGACTTTGCGTTTGTCTCTTCATATAATACTATCTTCCTAAACTTATTAGTTTATTCTGCCAAATTAGGATAAAGGTATCTCTTTAACACCTCTATACCAGGTGATAGAATGAACTATGTCGAAATTAGGAGCTTTTCGGCTCTTTGACGCATCCACCCCCATAAAGTAAATATCGGGGGAGAATGAATATAGTAGAAATATGTCATCATTGGAGGAAATATAATGTTTGCTAATCCTGAAATCGGAATAGACCTTGGCACTGCAAATATACTTGTGTATACAAAACAAAAAGGAATCGTATTGAATGAACCTTCCGTCGTAGCGATCGATTTGGAAACAAAAAATGTTGTGGCGGTTGGAGCCGAGGCAAAGGAAATGGTCGGTAAGACTCCCCAGAATATCGTACCGATCCGTCCATTGAAAGATGGCGTAATCGCTGACTATGACGTAACAGCTCAATTATTGAAAGAAATTCTGAAAAAAGTAAGCAAGGTGATGGGCGCTTCCCTTCGCAAGCCTACCATTGTTGTCTGCACACCGTCCGGCAGTACTTCCGTTGAAAGACGCGCCATACATAACGCAGTCAAATCCTATGGTGCCAAAAATGTTCATTTGATTGAAGAACCGATTGCCGCAGCTATTGGAGCGGACCTTCCTGTTGATGAGCCAGTGGCCAATGTGATCGTCGATATCGGCGGCGGTACAAGCGAAGTTGGCATCATCTCTTTCGGCGGCGTGGTATCCTGCCGTTCCGTGCGTATCGGCGGGGATTCCATGGATGAAGAAATTGTCCAATATATCCGCAAGCACTACAACATCTTGATCGGGGAAAGAACTGCAGAACAAATCAAGATGGAGATCGGTCATGCTTTGATCGAGCACGACGAGCTGATGATGGATGTCCGCGGCCGCGATATGGTAACTGGACTGCCTAAAACTGTCGGGATTTCCTCTAAGGAAGTACAGGTGGCACTGAAGGAATCATTGGAACAGATCCTGGAGACAATCCGCATGACATTGGAAGATTGCCCGCCGGAACTAAGCGGGGATATCGTTGACCATGGTGTCATCTTGACTGGAGGAGGAGCATTGCTCAAAGGCATGCAGCAGTGGCTTGCTTCTGAAATTTCCGTACCCGTGCACCTGGCTCCGAACCCATTGGAATCCGTTGCAATCGGTACAGGCCGTGCCTTGCAAATGATTACAAAACTGCAAAAAGCAGCAAAATAAAAACAGGCGTATCAGTCAGCTGATACGCCTGTTTTTTTTTATGGAAGGACAGCTTGAAAATGGAGAATTTTATCGCTTAAGCTGCTGTTTCTGATCATTGGAGCCAGACTGTACCAATCCAATGCCGATTCCGGCCGGGTCGTCCAAATAAGCAAGATAGAAAGAACCAGAACGACAATTGCCCTTCTGCTTTGGCCGCTTGGATAGCTTTATCCAAATCCTCCAATTCAATCTGAATTCTGGTTCCATGCGGAAAATCATGCGGTCCCTTACGGATGCCGCCATCGATTCCTCCATCCGTCTTCACCTCATGATAGCCCCAATTCGGCGTCCCGATCTTCCAGCGAAAACATTGGCGTAGAAACTTGCTGCTTTGTCAGGGTCTTGACTATTCAGCTCAAATCCAAGACTTTGCCACGGATGTTCTCCATGCTCCCTCTCCTTATCTATGCAAAAGCTCGCGAATCTTATATGCATGCTCCTCGATCACCGGCCGCAATCCTGGATTATAAAACACAGATGCAGGATGATATGTCGGGAATATACGATATATTTTCTCCGAAAAAATGAAGGAATCCTCCCCCAAGCTTTTTAATTGCTGAATGGGTTGTTCTACTAGCTTTCCGGCAGCTTCCGTTATTTTCTCTTTCGAACCGGTTACCCTTTCCCAGCCTATTTTCCCTAATGTCACAAGGATATCCGGCTCTGCATGAGCAATTTCATAATCGAGCACGGGCGCATGCGCAAGTATCTCGGCCTTAGTCGGTGTCCGATTATATTTCTTGGTGACCGTCTTTCCGCGGATCTGCTTTGTCTTATATTGATAAGGTCTGCTTCTGACTGAGCTGGAGATGAATACTTCTGACCTGTTGACCCCTGCCCGTTCCAAAAATCAAAACCACCAGTGTGAACTGGTGGTTTGTTCTGCGGCTAAAAGCCTTTGTTACCGGCCTAGGCCTCAAAGGCCCGCTGAATGGGTTCCCTCTTGCACCACATCTACTCACCAATTCTAAAGAATTTCTTTATTTCTTCCGATTTTTTTCTCCTGTAAATGGATCGTACTCTTCGAATAATGTCAATTGATCGCCCATATAGTCCTCTTTTAGCTGATTCCTAATATATTCTTGTATTTGTTTCTTATTTCTCCCGACTGTATCAACATAGAATCCTCGACACCAAAATTTTCGATTTCCATATCTATATTTTAAATTGGCATGACGATCGAATATCATTAAACTACTTTTCCCTTTTAAGTATCCCATAAATTGTGACACACTTAATTTCGGCGGGATACTTATCAACATATGAATGTGATCCGGACAAGCATTTGCTTCATGGATAATCACACCTTTCCGTTCACATAAATCCCTAATAATTTGTCCGATACTCTTTTTGTATTTTCCGTAAATAACCTGCCTTCTGTACTTTGGCGCAAATACTACGTGATACTTACAATTCCATGTTGTATGTGCTAAACTGTTCATGTCCTTCATAGGGCACTCCTCCTTCTATGGCGAGATAAAGTGGTCGGGAAACCAACTTTATCCTACCATGAAGTGAGGTTTTTTTATTACCACGCTTGAAGCTTTCTGGAACCCCCGGCATAGCCAGGGGTTTTCTAATACATATAATAAATCAAGCTCCTTGCCAGCTCGCCCGCTGAATGGGACCAAATTATGTATTTCTGTCTCACCCGGAGCTTCCCCAACAAAGAAAAGGACAGGGTGCTTCGGCCCTCTTCCAGGCAAGAAACCCTCACAAGGATAGGGAGCCATCCTTTCTTTGGCTAGCCGAACCAATTCTTCCGGCAGCATGTCAATCAAGCCTCTGCAGCAGATCGCGCAATTCACTGACTTCTTCAGCTGACAAAGTGATTCCTTTCCCCATCTTTTCGTGATCCGGGGCCCAGTCCCTGATATCATACTTCGGCTCACGGCCATTCCAGCTAATCAGATTCAGCTCCTTCCGCCATCCCTTCGGAGATACAGATAATACCCCTATTTCCTTGACTATTTCATAAGATAATTCAGCCATACATACTCCCACCTTTTCCCTTTTCTAAAGTCTAGCAGAATTATTTGTTATAATGAAACGAAATATGCAATGGAGGGAAAACAGATGCAACAGCCGATTGAATTGAATGAAAGCCAGCGCAGCGAAATGATCCGTTCCTTGCAACATTATTTTGAGCAAGAAAAAGACGAGCAGCTAGGCGACCTGGCCGCAGGTCTGCTGCTCGAATTCATCGTCAGGGAACTGGGTCCCGTTTTTTATAATGCCGGAATCGAAGCATCCTATCAGTTTATGAATGAGAAGATGGAGGATTTATTCGGCTTACAGGTGAGGGAGCGTTGAGTGCTCCTCAACTCTCCAGTAAATCATCCATTTCTTTTTTGACAGTCGCTGCCTGCGATCCAATGATGATTTGCAGATTATGCTGATCTACTTTGACAATCCCATGTACCCCCATTTGCTTGATTTTGGCTTGATTCACTTCATTCAAGTCTTTTATTTCAAGCCGCAGCCGCGTCATGCAATTATCATTGATGAGGATGTTCTGTTTTCCACCGAGATTTTCAATCAGCTTCTGTGCCATGTATCTGTAATTATTATGGGAAAGTGCCAGATCCTTCTCTTCCTCTCCTGCTACTGCTTCATATACCTTATCTTCTATCTGTCCGATTATGGCTACTTGACGTTTTTTGATGACATAATAAAAGGTGAAATAATACAGCAGGAAGAAAACGATACCCACCGGCAGGATAATAAGCCCTCCATCGCTCAGCCCCAAGTTCACGACATAATCGATTAGTCCAGCTCCCCACGAAAAACCATGCCTGATATGCAAAACGTATAAAACTGCACCTGCTAATCCTGTATAGACAGAGTGGATGAAATACAGCAATGGCGAGGTAAACAAAAATGTGAATTCAATTGGCTCTGTTATGCCTGTTACAACTGATGTGGCAGCACCGGATGACATCAGGGTTTTTGTTTCCTGCTTTTTATACTTAGCTGTTCTTGCTATTGCCAAAGCGATAGCTGGTATCCCGAAAAGCATGGTGATATAAAATCCGCCAATGAAAAATCCAGCCAACGGATCTCCACTTAGGAATCTGGTGATTTCGCCAGTGACCACTTCACCAGAAGGAGTCGTGTACTCACCGAGCCCAAAATAAACATACGTGTTTAATACATGGTGCAAGCCGAATGGCAGCAGGAATCGATTCAGGAAGCCGAAGATGAACACACCTATTGCCCCCAAGCCCATCAGCATCTTACTGAAAGCATCAATGCCCATCTGAGCATACGGCCATAACCAGCTCATCAAACCCGCCACTAGTACCATTGTGAAAATAATGACCGTAATCGGAAACTTTTCTCCGCTGAAGAAGGCAAACATATTTGGCAGTTTCGTATTTTTGAATCTGTTATAGATGAAAGCAGCTATTAAACCGGCAAGCACTCCACCGAACACACTCATGTTCAGTTCCGGATTCATTAATGCAAGGCCTTCTTTCAGCACGATTATTGCAAGGAATCCAGTCAACGCCGGTATACCTTTATCCTTCGTTTTAGAAAGTCCCATAGCTATACCAATTGCAATCAACGCATCCATCTGTGTCAATATGACACCAGCTGCTTGGAATAGAGGGATATCCAGCAAGTCTTCAGCAGTGAGCCTATAAAGAATCCCAGCAATCGGTAAAGCTACAATCGGAATGAGCAATGATTTCCCTAACCTCTGCAAGAAATTGCGCATGCTTCCTCATCTCCCGGTATTATATACTTTTGAAAGTAGCGAGCTTCACATCCTTACAGTTGCTTAAAACTTGTTTTACTTTATCCGAGGTTAATAACTCCAATTCATCCAATCTCGGATACACATAGGAAGACCCTTCTGTGACACTCTTATCTATATATCCCGGATGACACATCACTTCCACTGTATCCGCATTGCTGAATGCTTTAGCAATACTTACTTCATCCTGCAGAATTTGCTCTACATAGTATTCGAAACGGTCAGGATGCCGAAGACGAATTGAATATTCCATATTTTTCCTTACTGGCAACCTATATTCTTCTGCAAGACGTACAAAAACTTCCCGTATTCCCTCATACGTGTTGATATGGTGATGACTATCAAGATGCGTCGGTTTGATACCGAACGCTAGAAAGCGCTCGATTTGCGCCTTCCATTCATCATAGACCTCATCCAACTCTATATTAAAAGCGCTTTCATAAAAGGACAGCTTTCTGAATTTCCCATCGACATCCACAATCGTCCTATGATTTTTTAAAATGGGGTTCCCGCATGTCAAGACTAGATGCACTCCCACTCCTAAATCCTGATTTTGCTTTGCTAGTTCGGCAGCATGGGCTGCTCCAGGCATATTCGTCATCAGCGTAGCTGAACTTAGAACACCATGCTGGAAACAATCGATGATACCAAAATTGATTGCCCTTGAATAACCGAAATCATCTGCATTGATAATAAGCTTCTTCATTTGATTTCCCCCTATTGAAAAGTTGGCCAATATTCATGGTTTGCTTCTTGAAGATCATGCAGGATACGCTTTGCTTTATCTGCGTCTATAACCGTACGATTCAATGTCATCGCTTGTAATAACTTATGATAATCTTGTTCAAAGTAAGCTTCACAAACCAGCCGCTCATATGCATATTGCCCCTCTATCAAACCTTTATGAAATACAGGTATCTCTCCTACGGCAAATGCTTGTATACCATTTGCCGTGAGTGATGCAGGTACTTCCACGATTGCATCCGAGGGCAAATTTGGAATGATTCCATCATTCTCCACCATCACGATATATCGTTCTTTTAAGTTGTATGCAAGGGAAGCAGCAGCCCTTATTATGAAAATGCCATGAATGTCGGCTTTTAAATTCTCCGCAGCAGCTGACCCTGCTGCTGCTATCCGTTTGCACATATCATGTACACGCTTTTGTCTCCCTTCCATGACCTGTCTAGCACGTGTATAATCCGGATTCGACTTTTCCACAATCTTATCCGGATAAAGATAATATTGTAAGTAAGTATTCGGTAAATAATCGGGGAAATCCAATAAAGTCTGACGTGCTTGAGCAAAAGTCTCCTGCCAGGAAGCATCATTGGCAATCTCTTCATCTTCTGGCCTGAAGCCTTCCTTAATGATCCGTTCTTTCAGAAGCTCTGTATAATCAGTCCCGTCTGTATGTTCTATTTTGGTAAACCACCCGAAGTGATTCAATCCAAAATAGTCTGCGGCCAAGTCCCAGATTTCCACTCCCAGTAATTTCGCATAACTAATCATGATCGCAATCGGCATATCACAGATATTCAATATTCGGTTATCTTCAGGGAATTGCTGTTTCAACGCATAAGCAACAATGGCAGCAGGATTTGTATAATTCAATATCCATGCATCCTTTGAGATGGATCTGATGCTTTTAACCAGTTCTGTCATATCCTTTATAGATCGAATTCCATAAGCCATACCTCCGGGTCCACAGGTTTCTTGACCTACAACACCATGAGATAATGGAATTTTTTCATCCAACTCCCTCATTTCCAAACCGCCTGTGCGTATTTGTACAAATACAAAGTCAGCATCTGTACAAGCTAGTTCTAAATTGGTTGTGCTTTTGAATGTGAGATCATCGGCATATTGCTCTTTCAGCAAGATAGCAGCAGCATCAGCTATGACTGATTGTCTCTGTTTATCCAGATCATACAGTACCAGTTCTTTTAATGGAAAAGATTCTTTTTCGGCAATTAGACTCTTAATCATACCCAGTGTATAAGTACTTCCTCCACCTATGATTGCAATTTTCAGTTTTTCACGCACCCAGCTCACCCCCTACCAAATTAATACAACTATAATACAAATATGAAAACCAATCAATATAATGTATGGTAGTTGTATGTTTTTTTATGATTCATTACAATACAACTCAGAGAGATGCAAAGGATAGGTGATGTCTGGAAATGAAAAGTATGCCCCTTTATCGTCAGATAGCGAACGAAATCAAAAAAGATATTGCAAGAGGTCATATAAAAAAAGATGAAGCCATTCCTACAGAAATGGAACTGGCTGCTTCATTCAAGGCAAGCAGGGTAACAGTACGACAAGCATTACAGCTATTGGTGAAAGAAGACCTGCTTTATAAAGTGCACGGAAGCGGTACCTATGTGAAACAGCAGAAAATCGAACATGATATTTATCGATTACAGAGCTTTACAGAAGAAATCCTCAAACTTGGAAAAGTTCCTTCGAATAAGTTATTGACTTTTACCATCATGCATCCGGATGAGGAAATCAGGCAGCGTTTACAATTATCATCTGAAGCTCAAGTTTTCTATGTAAAACGACTGCGGTATGCTGATGATGATCCAATTATCCTAGAAGAGACCTTCATGCCGATTGCCATGTTTCCCGACTTGACAGAAGAAATCATGATGAACTCTAAATATGCCTACTTAGAAAGCAAAGGATTCCTTATAAAAGAAAGAGTGGGAGAGATCATTCCGGCAATGCCTTCACCGGATCTTATGAAGCTTCTCAAAATCGAAGAAACAGTGCCTATACTATCCATGCAGCTATGGGCTTATCTGGAGAATGATGTTCCATTTGAATATACTCGATTATATTATCGCAGTGATCGCTACACATTCAAATTCAGTTCCAGGCGGTACTGAAAGAGCACATCTGCCTTTTAAGATGCGCTCTTTCTATCCCAATGGCATTCCCCACAGCATCCCCTCGCACAATCCGCAAAACCGCTCCGGCAGTTGCTTCATCATTACACTTTTTTATGCAGATTCCTTTTTACCATGCATTTTAAAATATGCTGCTGCGCAACTTAAGAAAAGGTTTTTGCATACTCATATACACCGCACTGAAAGAACCGAAACATGAAGGCATTCGTCCGACCCTAAAATAAATTGCACAGCCTGATGACAGATGAAGCGTCACTTTTTACATAATGACATTTCTCCAAACCCTCCCACCATCCCTTTCCAATCATGACAATCTCGTCATTTAAAAATAAAAGACCGAGCGTTTCGCTCGGTCTTGTCAATTTGGGATATAGGCTGTATTGGACGCTGATTCCGATTCGTCTAGTTCCTTCAATTCTTCTGTCAGCTGCAAGAACCAGTCCTTGTCACCGGAAATAAGGGATAAATCGATCAGGTTCAAAATATGTGCCCTGCTCGGCTCTGCACTTGGCGGGAAATACTTGATTTTGCTCTGGAAAGTTTCGATCGTTTTGCCGATCGTATTTTTATGATCACTTTCTGTAACGTATACTTTCACCGTATTCAGTTTTGCATTCACCGCTTCCACGAAGCCGGTGAATAATTCATCATTTATCGATTGTCCTGTTACCCAGTCACCAACAGTTACAAAGCTTTGATTATCAGACATATCGTTGTCCTCCTTCAGCTTAACCGGCTGGCTAAGCAATGGTGATTGTTGTAGGTTGTTGAATACTATAAAAGATTCAATCCAAAAGCGCAATACTTTTGCATATAAAGTTTTAAAATATTCAGACAAATACTTCTTCAGCACTTTCACAGCAGTTACAAATATTGGCTGTCTATTCATTTTATACCCCGTGGCCCTTTTCTTTAATCCAAATTCCTGCAGCTGCCATTTTCTCTCTGTCTGCGAATACGTTATAATGTGGCTATATATTGCAGGAGGTTGTACCATGATACGCAGCATAGCGATGACACGTGACAAGAAAATACGAAAAGATCTGCCGTATCGTGAATTGAATGATCCGGATATAGAATGGTACTGGGTTGATTTCAGCGTACCGACAAAGTCTGAATCGGATAAACTTGGCGAGGTATTTCAATTTCATCCATTGGCAATCGAGGACTGCTTTCATTTCCTTCAGCGGCCGAAGCTTGATGAATATGATGGGTATCACTTCCTCGTCCTCCATGAACTGAATCATGAAACCTTTGTCTCGGATGAGTTGGATATTTTCTTGTCCGATCGCTATGTCGTCACTTTCCATCTGGAAGAATCGATGGCGGCAGATCATGTCTGGGAACAGGTTTCCAAAGAAGATCCATCTGCTCATTCCCCTTCCAATATTGTCTATCGATTGATTGATAAGCTTGTGGATGATTACTTCCCACCTCTTTATAAGATGGAGGATCGATTGAACGAAATCGAAGATGAGGAAAGTCATAAATCACCGCAGACTCTCATTAATGAAGTCTTTGATATTCGCAGCGATTTGCTCAGGGCACGCCGGACGATTGCACCTATGCGGGATTTGATTTATCGGTTGCTCAGCTTGCAGAAATTCGATTTCGTACAGGAGCAAAAAGCTTATTTCAATGATATTTATGATCATCTGCTGAAGCTTACGGAAATTGTCGACTCCAATCGGGAGCTGACATCGGATATGCGGGATAGTTACGAGTCCATCAACTCCAATCGAATGAATGCCATCATGATGACCTTGACTATCGTCTCGACCATTTTCATTCCGCTCACTTTCATCGCCGGCGTATATGGGATGAATTTCACGCATATGCCAGAGCTTGACTGGAAATATGGGTATCTCGCAGTGATTCTATTGATGGCTGCCATTGCATTGGGGATGCTATGGCGCTTTAAACGAAAAGGCTGGTTCAATATATTCAAATAAGAAAATGCGTGCAGAAAATCTGCACGCATTTTCTTATTGGTCGTCCACTACTTCTTTTAACAGCGACATAGCTTTCAGCGAAGGAGGGAACCCATTCAATAATGCACAATGTTGGATTGTCTCCATTATCTCTTGGACCGAGATGCCGGATAGGAGAGCCACTTCGAATTGCTGCCGAAGTGCACGCTCATCTCCATTCGTAACGAAAACGGCGATGGTGAGCAATGCCCTGAACCTACCGTTCAGTCCGGTATATCCCTTCTCCCCACTGTCTGCAGCAAGGTTCTCTTCTTCCTTCATCAGCTTGGCCACCAACGCCCAACCTTGATCTTTCGCTTCCTTCATCGACGACCCTCCGCATAATCCTTCCGCAAAACTAGATCTATTTTCCTAGTTCTGCATTTTTATTATCGGTTGAATCCATCACTTATGAACCGTTTGGAAGAAAAAAATCAATTTGGGAAGTGCAGCATCAAAATCACGGCCTGGCACTCCATGGCTGGACAGTTCCGACGATATAGCGGGGCTGCCGCTGTTTGACTGCTTCCCTGACACCAGCTGCTATTTCCTGATTGGTTAGCCATCTGGAATTTTCTCCTCTTATCCGAAAACCAAGGATGACTTCATGATAATCGATATTTTCGGCAACTGCAGGAATATAGTTATGCTTGGAATCATGCGCTCCGCTTCCTTTTATATGGAAAAATGATATATGCTTCTGATGTTCTCCATAAAGATCGCACATGGCTTGTGTCGCTTCATTGCCGCTATTATGAATCCAGCCGATAATGATATCAGGACTCGGTATTTTTTTCAGCTCGTTTTGGAAACTTGCCGGCTGAAGATAATCCGCTTGTATCGTATGCAGATGCTCTGGATGGGCAGCTTGCCTGGATAATCGCAGGAGGCTCTCACTCGTTCGGGCAACCACAGTCACCTCATGGCCCTCCTCGTTCCAGTCGAGGACAGCTGCCTGCAGCATGCCCGTTCCCCCGATAACCAAATAATGCGTCATATTATCTCCTTTCGAGAGCCAAAAGCCTGCCCTTGGCAAACTCTGAACCCATTCATTTCCAAGACTCAGGATACACATTCAGGTCGAGTCCCCATAATGGTCCAACCAATGCAAAGACACCCAATATGAGAAGGATGAGGGTGAAGATGTTCAGAGTAAAACCTGTCTTCACCATTTCGGCAATCGTTATTTTTCCAGATGCGAATATGATAGCGTTCGGCGGAGTTCCCACTGGCAGCATGAAAGCACAGTTGGCTGCCATCGCTGCAGGCACCATGATCGCATAAGGATGAACATCCAAAGCCAAAGCCAATGATGCCATCACCGGCAGAATCATCGTAGCGGTTGCTGTATTGGATGTAATTTCTGTCAAGAACAATACCAATGTCGTCGAAATGATGATGATCAGGAAAATATTCAAGCCTTCCAAGACTGTGAGCTGATCGCCGATCCATTGAGAAAGTCCGGAACTAGTGAAGCCTGCCGCAATCGCAAGACCTCCGCCGAATAACAGCAGCACCCCCCATGGCAACTCTTTCGAAACGTCCCAATCGAGGATTCTTTGTCCTTTTTTATTTATACTAGGAATCAAGAATAATAACACCCCTGCCAACACCGCAATGAATGTATCGCTGATACCAGGTATGGCGATGATCTCCAGCACGGCATCCGCTTCCCAAAGGAATGTGCGGCTTACCCACATAAAAGCGGCAAAAGTGAATACAGCAAGCACTGCTTTTTCCTCGAAGGACATCTTACCAAGATCCCTTTTTTGTTTGAGGATCAGATCCTTTCCTCCTGGCAGCTCCTTCATTTTCACGCGGAAGACAACCTTGGTGAGGTAAATCCATGACGAAAACAAAAGAACGACTACAATCGGTACCGCAATCAGCATCCAGCCGCCAAAGGAGATTTCCACTCCGAACAAACTGCTTGCCATTGCCGCCAGGATGATGTTCGGAGGTGTTCCGATCAGTGTCCCCAAACCGCCGATCGTCCCCGCATAACCGATTGCGAAGACAAGTGATTTTTCGAATTTCCGATTATCCTCTCCGATTTCCTGTTTGCTTGCTTTGGCTGCTTGAGCGGCTTGATAAATGATTGCGCTGCCAATAGGAAGCATCATCATGACAGCTGCCGTGTTGGAGACCCACATCGAAAGGAAGCCGGTCGCAATCATAAAACCAAGCACAATACGAGATGTACTCGTACCGACAACACTGATGATATTCAGTGCGATACGTTTATGCAGATTCCATTTCTCCATTGCCATTGCAATCAGGAAGCCTCCAAGGAAGAGGAACACGATTGGATCCCCATAGCTTGAGGCAGCGGTATCCCCATCCAGTCCTTGGGTAACGGGCAAAAGGATGAGCGGCAGCAAGGAAGTCGCTGGTATCGGAATTGCTTCCGTGATCCACCATGTCGCGACCCACAATGTAGTAGCCAATACCATGCGCCCTTCATAGCTTAAACCTTCGGGGTAATAAAACAAAATGACAGTGAGAAACAAGAGAGGACCTAAAAACAATCCTATCAACTGAGGACGCTTATACGTTCGAGGTGCTTTGTTCGCAGGGCCAGATTGTTCAGAGATTTGATTTCGCTCCGTATTTTTTGAAGTTGGTACGGCAAATGACAGTAATCGTTTTGTCTTGTCATGCGCATGCCATAAACCATTCCATACCGATGAGATACTGGATTTCATCCCGTCGCCTCCTTTGGTTAAGCGCTTACAAAATGCTGTAAGCAGATAAAGATAATTACATGATAAGCCTATTCGACCACAGGTCGTCCTGTCAAATGTTTGTACAAAAAAACAGCAGGCATTTGCCCGCTGTCATGTTGTCAGCTTGGAATTCGAGTCTCGACGGAAAGCTGCTTCTTCAACTCCCCGCCTTGGATGACTGTATGAATATTATCCGTATTCGCAAGCGAAGCAATGTTTTCCAACGGATTATCCTTCACGATAATCAAGTCTGCCAATTTCCCTTCGGCTATCGTACCGATCCTCTCTTCCCAGCCCAAGCATTCCGCAGCGACCTTGGTGGATGCCAAAATGGACTCCATCGGACTCATGCCGATATCGCACATCAGCTCCAGTTCACGAAGATTCGTACCATGAGCCATCACTCCTGCATCAGTACCCATTGCAATTTTGACACCTGCTTCATATGCTTTCGCCACACTCCGCTGATGGATTTCCATGACTTCTTTTGCTTTATCGACCGCATAAGCAGGCATGCTTTCATTTGCTTCACTTGCTTCGACGACACTGACAGGAGCAAGCAATGTCGGGACGAGGTATGTCCCATGCTCGAGCATCAGCTCGATTGCTTCATCATCGAGGAAAATGCCATGCTCGATGGAGTGGATACCAGCCCGTACTGCTTGTTTCACTCCTTCAGCTCCCTGTGCATGTGCCATCACTTTCCGTCCTTTTCGGTAGGCAGCTTCTTCTACGATGATACGCAGCTCCTCCATGGAGAATTGCGTGAATTCCGGATGGTCGGTCGGACTCATGACACCGCCTGTCGCATGCACTTTAATGATATCGGCACCTGTCCGCAGCATTTCCCGAACCTTTTGCCGAACCTGCTCCGGTCCATCACAAATACCTGATGGAAAGCCAGGATAAGCTTTATTGGTCAGATCCATATCGGACACCATCCAATTATCTCCATGTCCTCCCGTAATCGTGAGCGGATTGACGCTGATTTGCATACGCGGTCCGCTGATAAGACCTTTTTCGATGGCCTGTTTGACCCCCAAGTCTGCGTAGCCGGCATCCCTTACGGTTGTAATGCCGGCCTCAAGTGTTCTTTTCATATACGTCAAAGCTTCATAGAACCTCATGGAAAAAGGGGTGACCAGCGTTTCACGCATATCCTTTATCTCCATCATCATATGCACATGCGTATCGATCAAACCCGGCAAGATATAACTGCCTTGGGCGTCTATGACTTCCTTGGCATCGATCCCGATAAAATCAGAAGCTGACCCGAGTGCGGCGATACGATCATCTTTGATAGCAATGACGGCATCCTTTATCATTTCTCCTGTTCCATCGATGACGACACCGTTGCGTATAAACTTGTCCATTTTCATCCCCCTTAAAGTGTTTGTATAAGAATGCTGGCTATGACCACCGATCCAATGGATACCGAAGCAAATCCGCCCATAAGCATCGGCGGAAGCAGCTGATTCATAATCATTGCCTCTTCTTCCTTATTCCTGCCGACACTTCTGCCAACTTCCTGGGTTATCAAATAGTCCCCGGGGAATCCATACATCGCTGTCAGCACGACTGGTATCCCTTTGTTATAGTCCCACTTGAACAGCTTCGAACCAAGGAACCCACCTAGCAGCAAACCAATGGTACCGATGATCAGAATCACCGAAACTGCTGGCAATACTGCCAGGATATCCGCTACGGTCACATCGACGAGTGATTCCATCACGACAAAGATCAATCCGATCATTGCGATACTGAAACCGTTGGAACGCTCCAAAGCTTTTTCCGGGAAAAAACCGATGGCAGATCCAAGGATTCCGATTGCCAAGCCGAATAGACTGTAGCTTATCCCAGTAAGCTCACCCAGCCAGACAGCCAAAGCAGAACCGATGAACAACAGGAATAAAACGAAGAAGTGACTATCCATCAGTTTTTCTGGAAATAAGCTTTTTCGTTTGGCTGGTTCCTCCTCATCCCTGTTTGCATCTTCTACCGTCGCAGCCACAAAGACCTTGTTTTCGTCCATGTCTTTGAGAAGCTTCATCCCATGGCGGCGTAGCATCCAAGAGCTTAATGGCATTCCGATCAACTGCTGCAAAGAGAGGATGATGGCAGGAATCGCAACCAAAGCTGTCAGACCCTGTGCCTGTAACCCTTCTGCTGTAACAAGATAGGCAATGATACCGCCCGTGAGCGGTCCTGCCCCAGCGACTGCAGTTTCATAATCAAAAAAGATCGATACTGCAGCCAGCATCATGATACAGGAGATTGTGATTCCGATCAGTGTGATGATGACGGCTTTATACTGCTGTTTCATGACCTTCAAAGGAATCAGCGTTCCCATATGCACGAGGATGGCCGGCTGCAGAACAGCCCCGATCACAGTAAAAGTGGAAGCTGCCAGTATATCTTTCGGCAGTACACCGATTTGCAACAGGGTAAAGAATACCACCACGACCACAAGCAAAGTTGGAATCTTTGCCCGGGAAATAATCGAAAAAACTTCTCCCAGGGCGATGATCGCCAAGATGATCAGCGTCGCCATTACAGCACTCATGAGAACTCCCTCCTATTCCAGCACCAAGTCTTCCGCAATGGCGAGGAACATATTGGCTCCATCGGCCAAGGCCGCTTCGTCGATGGTGAATTTCGGATGATGATGCGGTGCCGGTGACTGGTTATCGGGGGAACAAGCGCCAACGAAAACAAAGCAGCCTGGAACATCATTGGAAAAGGCAGAGAAATCCTCGCCTCCCATGATGGCTTGCCCTTCAACTGCTGCCTCGTCGCCCAATTTTCTCCGGATGGCGTCAAATGCAATAGCAGTTGCTTTCGAATCATTGATGACAGAATCATAGCCATACGTGTAGTTCAATTCGTACTGGCAGCCATTCGCTGCGGAAACGCCTTTGATGATCTGCTCGATCGCTTCGACTGCCCGTTTCCGTACATCCTGGCTGAAGGAACGGACAGATGCCCCGATCTTCACTTCTTCAGGGATGACATTGACTGCATCTCCTGCTTGTAAGGTCGTGACAGATACAACCAATTCATCCTTCGGGCTGGTGATACGCGAAACGACTGTCTGCAGGCTGGTGATGATCTGCGCACTCGTAACGACCGGATCGATCGTATTCTCCGGCTGCGAGGAGTGACCGCCTTTTCCTTTGATCGTGACATGGAACATGTCCGAATTGGAAGTAGCCGCTCCCGGTGTAATCGTCAGCTGGCCCAATGGTGTAAGAGAAGAAAGATGCAAACCGAATACATAATCCAATCCTTCCGTCACGCCAGCTGCAACCATTTCCCTGGCTCCTCCCGGAAGCAGCTCTTCTGCGTGCTGGAAGAAAAAGCGGATCTCGCCATGGATTTTCTCCTGCTGTGCACTTAATGCTTTGGCGACACCAAGCAAAATAGCTGTATGTCCGTCATGCCCACAAGCATGCATGACACCTTCATTTTCGGATGCAAAAGGAAGAGCGGTTTCTTCCTGGATCGGCAAGGCATCGATATCAGCCCGGAATCCGATTGTCTTTCCTGGTTGCGCCCCCTTGAGGACAGCCATCACGCTTGTTTCTGTTGGTCTTGTCACTTCCAAATTAGGGAAAGTGCTTAATGTTTCATAAAGGAAGGCAGCTGTCTTATGCTCCTGGAACGACAATTCAGGATGCTGGTGCAGATACCTCCTCCAGCTGACTATTTCTTCCATCTGTTCATTGGACAATTCAATTTCGGTCTGTTTCGTTAGCATATGATCTCCCCTTCGTATATTGAATAATTAAATATTTCAGAAAATTATATGCTCACTATGATAGCACTCCTGCTTTTCCCTTAAAACCCCATAAACTAATATTCATTCAACAATCCTAATAAACAAGCAGATGGAAACCAGTTGTTTTTATGTCAGGAACAGATGACAAAAAATCCATGAACTGCAAGAGCATCTGACAGCATTCCTCTCTAGAAATCCGCAAAAAAAAGAGGAGTGCAATGACTCCTCTTTAAAAAACAAGCTCCTCCGCGATACCAAGAAAGTATTGGACACCATCCTGCATCGCATCTTCCTCGATACGGAATTGCGGATGATGATGGGGAGCCGGGGATGGATTATCTTTTTCCTTTGCACCAACAAAGACAAAGCAGCCAGGGACGGCATTGGCAAAGGCAGCAAAGTCCTCTCCCCCCATGATTGCACTGCCATGAAGCACAGCGTCCTCTCCAAGTTTTCGCTTAAGGGCACGTTCTGCTATGGCAGTAGCATCCTCGTCGTTGATGACCGAATCATAACCGTATGTAATATCCAGTTCATATTCAGCCCCGTTAGCTTCGGTTATGCCTTTCACCATGCGCTCCAATGCATCCATCGCATTTTTCCGTACATCTTGCGTAAGCGAACGCACGGATGCTCCAATACGCACTTCATTCGGTATGACATTGACCGCCTCACCTGCATGCAGTGTCGTAACGGAAACAACCAGCTCTTCTTTCGGACTGGTCATCCGGGAAACTATCGTTTGCAAGTTGGTAATGATCTGAGCACTGATGACAACTGGATCCACTGTCTTATCAGGCTGTGAGGAGTGCCCGCCTTTTCCCTTTATCGTTAATTGAAACTGATCGGAATTGGATGTAGCCGGTCCATAAATGACACCAACCTTGCCTTGCGGGAGCTGGGATGCCACATGCAGTCCGAATACCATATCCACGCCATCAGTGACGCCAGCTTCCACCATTTCCTTAGCACCGCCTGGGAACAATTCTTCTGCGTGCTGGAAATAAAAGCGTATTTCCCCGCTCAGTTCTTCCTGCTTGGCACTCAGGATTTCTGCTACAGTCAGCAGGATTGCGGTATGGGCATCATGGCCGCACGCGTGCATCACACCATCAACCTTTGAAGCGAAGGGCAAGTCTGTTTCCTCCTGTATCGGCAGTGCATCCATATCTGCACGGAAACCAATCACTTTACCAGGTTTCGCCCCCTTCAGCTTCGCCATGACACTTGTCTTCGTCGGTCTGCTCAGTTCCAGATTGCCGAATGACGCCAGTTTATCGTAGACAAATTGAGATGTACGCTCCTCCTGGAACGAAAGCTCCGGATTGGCATGCAAATGTCTCCTCCACTCTATTAAGTGCTGTTTGTTGCTTTCATTGACTATCAAGTCCTTCTTGCTCATCATGATCCTCCCTTTATTACTCTCTCTTTTATTTAACTCAAGTGAATTATTTAATTGTATAAATTATATAAGCAAACTACAAGAGACAAAGGATCGAGTACTGCCGCCTAGATTTTTCCCATTAATTTCCTCGATGATTCCTTGCGATTCTCCCCTCACCTAAAAATGGAATGGAAAAAAGCAGAGCAATGTTTGCTCTGCTTTTCGAATTATCTTGATTTAGATGTGAATAGCTTCGGAATATCCGATACGAATCTAAGCGGCATACCATTGACTGGATGTTCAAAATTCAGCTTGCGTGCATGGAGGCAAAGTCGTTTTATCGTACGATCCTGCGCGCCATACTTCTTGTCTCCCGCTATCGGATGCCCGATATCCTGCATATGGACACGAATCTGGTTTTTGCGTCCTGTTTCCAGGCTTATCTCCATCAATGTAAAGTCCTTGTTCCCCTGAAGCACCTGATAATGGGTCACTGCCTTCTGACCGTCGTTTTCAAATTTGCTGGAATACATCTTATGCGTACTCGTTTCCTTCAGCCAGGAAGTAATGGTTCCTTCCGATTTGGAGACATCTCCTTCCACGAGTGCAACATAAGCTCGTTCCTTCGTCGTTTTCCACGATTCCTGCATTCTTTGTTTGATTTTCTCCGATCGGGCGAACACCATCACACCGGATGTATCGCGGTCCAGCCGATGGACGACAAAAATCTTATTATCACTATGCTGTGCCTTTACATAATCAGATAATTGGCGGTAGGCTGTATTCGTTTTTTCATTATCGGAAGCGATTGACAGCAGGCCTGATGCTTTCTCGATAACGATGATCGCATCATCTTCATACATGATCGTGATGCCTTGAAGCGGAGCTGCTTCCGTTACCATATCTGTCCTGATTGTCACTTCCTGGCCTGGCTTCAGCTTGTCGTTGAATTGCGTGGAAACTCGTCCATTGATTGATACCTGGCCGCGAGCCAAGATGGATTTGACTGAGTTACGGCTCTTGCCGACCACCTTCAATAAGAAAGGCAATAATTCTTCTGCTTCTGACACTTTATATACTTTCGGCTTCTGAGGTCGGAACCCTCTGGAGCGCGGACGTTTATTTTTCATGATTGGATCCTTTCTGTACCATTCGTCATGGCGTCATTCGTGCATCCTTTCATCTTAATTGTTCTCGATTGGAAATACAAGCTCTGTTCTTCTAGATAAAGGAATTTCTCAAAGATTCCTATACATTTTGTGTAAAAAAATATAAGATGGACAAGTATAGAACGGCAGGAGTGAAGGAACATGAATATTGACGGTCTGGAGTCGTTTTTGGCAGTAGTCTCCAATAAAAGTATATCCAAAGCATCAAAAGCCTTACACATTACACAGCCTACATTGAGTACACGAATACGGAAATTGGAAGAGGAACTCGACTTTGTCTTATTGAATCGAAGCTGGGATGGCATCGAGCTGACGGAAGAAGGATACTTTTTCCTTCCCTATGCCATTGAACTGCTGGGGGAGCTGCAAGATGCGTCATTTGCACTCACCGGGGATAACAAATTAAGTTATCAGCTGCTCAGCAAAATCAATGCCGGGAAAAATGAATTCAGGATTGGAATAAATATATGGTTGGCACCGGTATTCAACCATATCATCATCCCCTACATGCGGGAACACTTTCCGCATATTCCGTTCAAATTCATAACGAGACCGACGAATGTTTTGAAGAAACTATTGGAATATGGCAGCATTCAGTTTTCCGTCCATTATGAGAATATGGCAAAGGCTCCTTTTCACTGTGAACCGCTGCTTCAGGATGAATTTGTCATCTTTTGTCATAAGGACGATGTACCGGTACTGGATGGCAAGCTTTCAAATGCCAGCAAGCTGGATAAGAAATTGATTGTCTTCGAGCATGCGGCATTGACGAATAATCTTGAAAAAATCAGTTCACTTTTAGGGTTATTACAGGCCAAGGATTATCAAATGGTTGATGATGTGCAGAACATGCTTTCTTTTATCGAAAGCGGCTATGGATACACAGCACTTCCGCGCTCCATCCTATACCACATAAGCGAGCAAAGAATGCCCAACATCACCATCCTCCCCATAAAAGATCTGGATCTCACAGCTTCGATAGCACTTGAGTATAAGGATAACAGCCGATTCCAGGATGCCATCGGCGGCTTGAAGAATGAACTCAAGCATTTCGTCCAAGTCATGTACAAAGAAAAAGAGCTAAGCGAATGACTCGCTTAGCTCTTTGTTTTGGACTGTCCTTAGTGATACACCGCGGCATTATTGCATGCAAAATCCCCGTACATCTCTTCGCTTCTCCAATGAATGAGCTTTTATAATACCTCAAGCGCTAATGGATTTTTTTGTTTTTAATTGATGGTATGTTGACAATTTTCTGAATATGGTTTAATTTTTACTAATATTCTTACATAGAAACTGGAGGAGGATGTACATGTGGAGTGAGATCGGTAACAACCCCGTCATGATCACCTTATTATTGATCGCTATATTAGGTTTAGGAGAGCTCATCTCCATTTGGACGAAAGCACGCATCCCGATGCTGCTGGCTGCTTTGCTGCTTTACGTTGCACTCCTGTGGATGGGCATCATCCCGAATGGTCTTATGTCTGATTCCATCATCACCGCATTTGGATCACTTATTGTCGCTCCATTCATCGTCCACCTTGGTACACTTGTTCCTTTCTCTTTGATCAAAGGGCAGCTCAAGCCCATCCTGATTGCCTTGATTGGTTCTCTCACTGCTGTGGCACTCGTACTAGCCATTGTTCCATTATTTTTTGATTACGAAACGGCAGTGGCGGGAGCCGGTCCTGTGGTCGGCGGTATCGTGGCTTATCTTGTCACAAGCGAAAAGCTTACCGAATTAGGATTATCCAGCCTTGTCATCATTCCGGCGCTTGTGCTGAGCATCCACAAGCTATTCGGTATCCCGCTTGCCTCCTATTTCCTGAAAAAGCACGCCATCATCGTGAAACAGCAGGTACAGACACGTCTGCAAAGCGGTGCTGCGCTGGAAAAAGAAGAAGCTGCCGAAGCACAGCCCAATAACGTAGTCAAAGCTCAGAATGCACGAAAACCGCTCCTGCCGGAGAAATACCAGACATCCCTGATTTTCATCCTGCAGCTTTATTTGGGCAGCGGTATCGCCGTCATCCTTGATGCCCTGACCGGCATCAACTACACCATCTTCTGTCTGATCATCGGGGTCATCGGCGCCTATATCGGCTTCTATCCAGCGAAAACGATGGAGAAAGCCAATGCAACCGGATTTGCCATGATTGCGGTGATCTTCATCGTCATCTCTTCCATGGATGATGTGACACCAGCTGCCCTGGCTAGCTATATCCCGGAAATCCTGTTGATCTGTGTGCTTGGTACAGCAGGTGTGACGATCGGTGGATTATTAGCTTCCAAATTGTTCGGCGTCGGCAAATACCTTGGCATGCCCGTCGCATTGACGGCACTTTTCGGCTTCCCTGCGGATTATATCCTGTGCGAGGAAATCAGCCGGGAAGTCGGGGAGACAGAAGAAGAACGGGAAGCAATCATGAATGAGATTGTCACACCGATGCTCATGGGCGGATTTACAACCGTGACTACTTGTTCGATTCTAATTGCCACCGTATTGATTGGCACACTTAATTAAGATATAAAGGAGAATTCGATGGACACGATTGCACTAAAGGACTATATCCAAACAAATAAACAGGATTTCCTTGATCAGCTTTTCATCCTGCTCAGACAGCGCAGCATCAGCACACAGAACGACGGAATCGAGGAATGCGCGGAGCTTTTGAAGAGCATGATGCAGGAGCTGGGAATCGAGACAAAAATCATCCCTACCGCCGGGCATCCCGTCGTCTATGGGGAAATGATCAAAGACTCCAGCGCATTCACTTTGCTCATTTACGGCCATTATGATGTACAGCCGCCAGAGCCTTATGAAGCCTGGGACTCTCCGCCATTCGAACCGGAAATCCGCAACGGCAGAATCTATGCCCGAGGTGTCGGCGATAATAAGGGACAGCTGGTGGCCCAGCTCTTTGGCGTGAAAAGTTATCTGGATACAGTCGGCGAACTGCCGATCAATATCAAATTCGTCTTTGAAGGAGAAGAAGAAAAAGGTAGTACGAATCTAGCCGCATTTGTGGAGGAACACAAAGATTTGCTCAAGGCCGATCTCGTCTACACTTCCGATGGCCCTTCCCATAACAGCTCTTCCCCCCTCGTACTGCTTGGGGTGCGCGGTATGCTGTCGATTCAATTTGATGCCAAAGGAGCTGATCGGGATAACCATTCCGGCAACACAGGGAATATCGTTCCTAATCCTGCCTGGAAACTGATCGAACTTATGCACACCATGCGCGATGCGGACGGACATGTAAAAATAGAAGGGTTCTATGATGCGATTCGCCCGTTTACAGCCTATGAGGAGCAGCTGCTCACAAAGCTTCCTTATGACCGACAGACCTTGGGCGAAAAGATCGGCTATCCAGCTCTGTCCCTTGACGGACCATTCTACTATCGGAAGATGACGGGCGAACCCACTTTCAATATCTTTGGAATGGAAAGCGGCTATACAGGAGAAGGAACAAAAACGATCATTCCTTCGACAGCCAGACTAAAAATGGATATTCGTCTTGTCGTCGATCAAGATCCCCAAGATATTTTCAATAAAATCAAAAAGCACGTCCAGATCCATGCACCGGATGTAGAAGTCACTTATCTGGGCAGTATGCAGCCATCCCGTACCAAAGCTGAACTTCCAATCGTTCAAAAGGTCGTCAGCGCTGTAGAGGCCGCTTACGAAACAGATCCACTCATCCAGCCGAGCATGGGCGGTTCCCTGCCGGATTATGTGTGGACAGGAATTTTGGGCTTGCCGTCCGTCATTGTTCCCTATGCGAACTTCGATCAGCATAATCATTCCCCCAACGAGAATCTGGATGTGGATTATTTCCTGAACGGTATCCTATGTACAGCCCATGTGATTCACACATTGGGAACCTCTAAATAGCCATGTAACTGATGAAGCCATGCCCATTCCGGCATGGCTTTCAAAATATTTACAACCATATTTGAGAATGCCCAGCCCTGTCTAATAAGAATCAACCTCTCCCTTGCATTAAAATGAAAGCGCTTTAATAAAAAGGAGAGGAATGGTTATCTTGAAAAAATGTCTGCTATTGCTGCTCGTCCTGCTTCTGACATTCGCAATCCCCTTCTCTGCCGATGCCAAGAAACTGCCTAAAAGGCAAATGGAATACTTGGAACGTGGCGCTGTTGCCGTCCAAACAGAGGATGGTATCTTCTTAAGCTGGAGATTCCTTGGGAATGATACGAAAAAAACCTCCTTCCACATTTATCGTGACGGTAAGAAAATAACTCGGAAACCTGTGAAACACAGCACGAATTTCCTCGACAAAGACGGTTCTGCAAATAGTGTCTATCGTGTAGAAGCAATCGGAAAAGGCGCAGATCAGGATAATATCAAGGTATGGCGAGACAATCAGCTGCATATCCCCCTCCAAAAGCCAGCTGATGGCAAAACTCCAGATGGCAAGTCTTATACTTACAATGCCAATGACGCCAGTGTCGGCGACTTGGATGGTGACGGCGAATGGGAAATCATCCTGAAATGGGATCCATCAAACGCACAAGATAACTCCCGATCCGGGTACACAGGCAATGTATTGATAGATGCTTATGAATTGGATGGAACCCATAAATGGCGGATCGACCTCGGCCACAATATCCGGGCAGGCGCTCATTATACGCAAATGCTGGTCTATGACTTCGACGGTAACGGAAAATCCGAACTCGTAGTCAAAACAGCTGATGGCACGACAGATTCGAAAGGAAACATCATTGGGGATAAGGACGCCGATCATCGGAATGCATCAGGCTATATCCTCGAAGGACCGGAATACCTGACCGTATTCGAAGGCAGCACCGGAGAAATCAAGGAAACCATCGATTATGAGCCTGCCCGAGGCAATATTTGCGATTGGGGCGACTGCTACGGAAACCGGGGCGACCGTTTCCTTGCCGGGGTCGCATACCTGGATGGCAAAACACCTAGCATCATCGAAGCAAGGGGCTATTATGAAAAAACAGTAATTGCCGCTTATACCTTTAAAGATGGCAAATTGAATAAGCAATGGATGTTCGATAGCGAGACACCGGGGAACGAAGCTTATGCACAGCAGGGGAATCATAATTTGAGTATCGGAGATGTGGATGAAGATGGCAAGGATGAAATCATCTATGGCGCCATGGCCCTCGATGATGATGGAACCGGACTATACTCAACCGGACTTGGTCATGGCGATGCCATGCATCTCAGTGATTTGGATCCTGCCCGGCCAGGCCTGGAAGTATTCCAAGTTCATGAATCGTATCCGAATGAAGCCGGTATCGAATTTCGAGATGCCCGTACAGGAGAACTGATCTGGGGCATCCCGACAAATATAGATGTAGGACGCGGGCTTGCGGCTGACATCGATCCTCGCTATCCCGGGGCCGAAATGTGGGCAATCGACGGCGCATGGAACAGTCCGACAGGCGGTCTTTATACTGCCTCCGGGGAGAAAATATCCACCAATATCCCTCCTGCCAACTTTGCTATCTGGTGGGACGGCGACTTGACTCGCGAAATCCTGGATCATACTTTCGATGAAAGCATCCAGACTGGCATTGGCTTGATCGGAAAATGGAACCCGGAAACAGAAAAACTGGATACGCTGCTGAATGCCGAAGGAACTTACTCCAATAATGGAACAAAAGGGAACCCCACACTGCAAGCGGATTTGATCGGCGACTGGCGGGAGGAAGCCATCTGGCGCACAGAAGACAGCAGCGCTCTTATCCTTTATACAACAACAGACATAACCGAAGAAAAACTCCCTACCTTGATGCACGATCCGGTATACCGCTTAGGCGTTGCTTGGCAGAATGTCGCTTATAACCAGCCGCCACACACAAGCTATTTCTTGGGAAATGATATGGAACAGCCCGAGATGCCGCGGATTGACGTGATAAAGGCTAAATGATTCAGAGTGAAGCAATTTGCTTTTCCGGCAAGAACGTACAATAGGCATCGGCATAGGATAATGTATATCAGCATCAAAGGAGAAGAAAAGATGTATTATAAAGATCCACGCTATCCTTATCATCCAGCTTCAGGGCCCTGGCGCAATCCACAGTGGCCGCAACATGACTACAATCAGCAGCCAGCCCATGATTACGGGAATTCCCCATATGTCGTCGATATCGAACAAGCAACAGAGCAAAACCACTTTTTCCGTACAGCACTGTGGACAGGAAAACACCTTCAATTGACATTGATGAGCATCCGTCCTGGAGAAGATATCGGATTGGAAAGACATCCGGATATTGATCAGTTCCTCCGTATCGAATCCGGTCACGGACTAGTACAGATGGGTGTCAGGAAAGAAAACTTAGATCATCAGCAATACGTCCAGGATGATTTTGCCATTTTCGTTCCAGCCGGCACATGGCATAACATAATCAATACCGGTCATACACCTTTGAAGTTATATACTATCTATGCACCGCCAGAGCATCCATATGGGACTGTCCATCGAACCAAACAGGAAGCCTTGGCTGATGAATGACAGAAGACCCACAGCCTTCCATGCTGTGGGTCTTTTGCTCTTTAGCTGTAAGGATATTGTCTGCGATCATGCTGGATGCTGATCCATTTTGTTGTTGTGAACGCATCAAGGCTCCAGTCACCATTCAGACGACCAAGACCGGAATTCTTCACGCCGCCGAATGCGACAGTTGGTTCGTCATTGATGGTCCCATCATTGATGTGGATCATGCCTGTATCCATTTGCTTCGCCAGTTCTGCGCCGCGCTCCACATCTTTCGTGTGGATTGCACCGCTCAAGCCATAATCACTGTTATTGGCATAAGCCAGCACTTCTTCATCATTTTTGACTTTCATGATGGAGACGACTGGTGCGAATAATTCTTCATTCGCCAGTGTCATATCCGGCGTCACATCCCCGAACACGACCGGCTCGACCACATTTCCTTCCACTTTCCCTTTGATGAGCGGCGTGGCACCTTCTTCGATACCTTTTTCAATCAACGCAACGGTCGTTTTCACCTGCTGTTCATTGATAAGCGGTCCGATGATTGTGCTTGGATCTTTTGGATCGCCGCAGGTAAGCGTGGAAACCTTCGCCAAGTATTTCTCCACAAACTCCTCATACACATCTTCATGCACAATCAGTCGGTTGGCAGACATACAAATCTGACCTTGGTGAGTGAATCGGCTGAAAACGGCCGCACTTACCGCAAGCTCCATATCCGCGTCTTCCAAAACGACCAAGGCACTGTTGCCGCCAAGCTCCAAATGCGCCTCTTTCAGATTCTTACCGGCCACCATGCCGATATGCTTACCGACTTTAGTGGAACCCGTGAAGGAAACCGCACGCGGAATCGGATGCTCAACGAAGTTATCCCCGATTTCACTGATTTCCGTCACGATGACATTCAAAAGACCCTTCGGCAGTCCAGCTTCTTCAAATAGCTTTGCAATCATTGTACCGCCAGTGATCGGCGTATGCTCATGCGGCTTCAGCACGACTCCATTACCAGCTGCCAATGCAGTCGCAACGGATTTCATCGATAGGAAGAATGGGAAGTTGAACGGGCTGATGACACCTACCACACCTACTGGCACGCGATAGACACGATTCTCCTTGCCATCGATCGGAGACGGCAGAATCTGACCGTTCATGCGGAATGGGAATGTAGATGCTTCCTTGATGATATTTGTCACAAGACCGATTTCAAATTCAGCTTTTAGTCTGGTGCCGCCGATTTCTTCCACGATAGTCTCCACAAACGCTTCATGGTTGGCTTCAAGATACGCAACCGCTTTTTCGAAGACAGCACGCTGTGCCACCGGGTTGGTATTCGCCCATTCCTTCTGAACGCGTGCAGACGCTTCATACGCTTCATTCAAATCAGCCAAATTCGCAGCTTGGTAAGTCGCGATGAGTTCCCCGTTATACGGATTGCGATTCTCCATCTTCACGCTGCTTTGACCTTCCCGCCATTCTCCGTTGATATACTGACTATTCAAATGCTTGAAATTTTCCATGTCGGTCACCTCTATTAGTCTTTGATCGTGATATTCTCTTTTGCTAGTTGTGCCAGAGTTTGCACATTGGCATTTATTTCTTCCATCGTTGCTGTCAGCTCTTCAATGGCAGCAGATTGTGTATCCGATTCTGCATTGGCTTCCTGAATGGAATTACTCAGTTTGCCGATAACAGCCTTTATTTTTTCTGTGATTTGATGAATTTCGGTAACCTGTTCCTTGGAACCAGCTGCCATTTTTCGAATTTCGTCCGCCACCACACTGAAGCCGCGCCCATGTTCCCCTGCGCGAGCCGATTCGATCGCAGCATTCAGCCCAAGTAGATTGCTTTGATCTGCAATCCCTTTTACAACATTGGATACTTCCTCGATTGTATCCACGCTTTCCGTTACTTCCGAGGCCTTCTTGGATATGTAAGACATGCCTTCTGCCAAACCGGAAATCGATTGTGCCATATCCTGGATCGTTGCCGTAACGTCACCAATGACCCCAGAAAGATTGGAAGCAATAGTGGATAACTGATTGGCACTTTCAATGCTCAGCCCTACACCGACACCGCCAATGACATTCCCTGCTTCATCGTGCAGCGGAATTGCCCTGGCAATGATACTGACACCGAAAAGCTCCTCTGGCACTACTGCATACTGATTCTTATTCTGACGGATAGCTGCTGTTACGATATCCCCTTCCATCAATGGGTCCCCCGGTGTCACATTCAGCGAGAAGGTTTTAGCCGGAAAATTGATGATCAGCTTTTCTGTATTATAAATACCGATTGTGACATCATCATTGATTAAATCCTGGAGAAAAGGCCCTGCCTTTACAAAGGCCTCCAGCATCGGATGCAATGCCTGTTCTGTTTCCTGTACTTGCATGCTCATCAGATCAAGCCCCTATTCATAAAATTTCATTCCATTACTATATATCGGCAAATTCCCATATTTGTGAAGATTTTCGGGATAAATGAAATTCCCGCAATATTCCCGATTTGGTATTATGGTATGAAAAATCAACCAGAGCCAAATCATCAAACTAAATCTTAAGACCTAAACCCAAACAGGAAACACCAGGTAATATTTTCCTGCACATCTTCAGCACAGCAGAATGACATATCCACTGAAGTTATAAATAGGTAAAACAAAAAAAGCCTCAGCAGGCTTCTTTCATCTTCCGGTATGTCCTCTTTTTTTGCGTTCCTTCACAATACGCCAATACCCCATCTGGAACAATACTATCCCAATTACGATGATCACTATCCCTATGATGATGGCAAGCATGTCATCAACTCGCCAGAATATAATCAATAGAATACCGATCGCTTCCAACAATAGGCCGGCTATAAGCAGCCATTTATTCATCATTAACCCTCCCCTTTACATGAGGTCCCGAGGGTTAATGATAGCAAGAGTTTGATGATCCTGCCACTTTCCATTGATTTTGACGTTTTGCTTGGCGATACCTTCCTTATGGAACCCTGCCTTCAGCAATACCTTGATCGAGCCGAGATTATGCGGCATGACACCTGCCTCCAACCGATGGAATTCCAATTCGTCAAAAGCAATATCCACTACCTTGCGGACAGCCTCTGTCATATAACCTTTACCGTTCTGTTCCTTATCCAAAAAATAACCGATCCAGCAGCTTTGCAGATTCCCGCGCACCACTTCAGACAGCATGACAATACCGATGATTTTATTGTCCAAAAGAATCACATAATGATAGCCAGTATCCTCGCCGGCTGATGCAATTGCCCGATTGATACGCTCGCTTTGCCCGGCCAGTGTGTAGAAATTCCCTTCACGCTTACCTGTATAAAGCTGAAAGAATTCTTTATTACGCAGTTCCAGCGATAAGAGCTCCGCTGCATCCTTTTCTTCGACTAACCGTACTTCAATCATGCCCGCCACCTCCTGACACCTCATCCCAATCTTCTCATGCCCCTTGAAACCCGAATGTGCAATAAAGTGATCTAGCTCGATAATTCTGATTCGCCACCACGAGATAAAGCCGATGCATGGCCTTGTCGAAACAATGCTTGTTCACCATGCTGAATCAAAGCGACAGCTACACCTTTCCCTTGTCATTCCGGACATGTCGCCACATAGGCCAGTAAAGGAACATTTTGGTACAGCGTCACCATCGTGACACCGATTATTCCTTCCTTGTATTCGAATGAAAAAGAACAAGAAGGAATGAATACAATATACTTCCCTTCCATCACTCTATTAATATAATGCCATCAGTGGCGTTGAATCGTTTCATTGTGCTTATCTCCCCATCAATACTCTTTTTTCCGTCCGAAGCGAAGCACATAAGCAGCCAGCGACAGCACAATCGCTGCACAAATCAACAGATCCGGTATCCACAGGACATATCCATCCAGATTTGACCGGATTCCAATCAAATAGATAACCGTAAATACCCAAAAACCGATTTCCTTCAGTACTTGGATTGTCCGCACCTTGCAACTCCTCCCGTGATCTTATATGTCTGATACGGAAAGTAAATGGAAATAGTTTCAAAAATCACACTGTTTAAAATCACTATTCCGGCATTTAGCTATATGAGATACTAGAAAGGCAAAAAAGGGGGAGTTTCATGTACGCTTATTTCAATTTTGCTGATGCAGACGGGCAGACACAGCATCGCCGATTCACGGGACAGCATGCATTGCTGACTGCTCACACGATGGAAGAAGTCATACCCTGCCTTGAGCAGGTGCAAGCATATACAAAAAAAGGATTTTATGCAGCCGGCTATCTATCCTACGAAGCTGCAGGAGCATTCGATCCAAACTATGTCACTGCAGAAGGGGCAAATCTGCCGCTGCTGCAATTCGGCATCTATAAAAATCATTGTAAAGAACAGCCAGCAGCAATTGGCACAGCACCAGAAAAACTGAATTGGGAGCCAGCCATCCGAAAAAAAGAGTATGAGCAGGCTATCCGGACGATCAAAGAGGAGATTGCTTCCGGAAACACCTATCAAACAAATTATACGATGCGTCTGCGCACACATTATGCCGATGATCCCGCCGCCCTTTTCCGCCAGATGCAGCAAGCGCAGCGTGCAGATTACACTGCCTATCTTGATTGGGAAGATACAGCAGTATTGTCTGCTTCTCCAGAGTTATTTTTCCGCTGGGACGGGAAACGCATCATCACGAAGCCAATGAAAGGCACAACCAAACGCGGGGATACATACGAGCAGGATCTTAAACAGCGGGAAACCCTCGCAGCATCCGCGAAGGATCGTGCTGAAAATGTCATGATCGTCGACCTTTTGCGAAATGATATCAGCCGGGTCGCCAAGCTGGGGACTGTCCAGGTCCCAGCTTTGTATACAGTCGAGAAATACCCGACCGTCTACCAGATGACCTCGACCGTCGAAGCGGAAACCGTCCCGGGCACAACGATCATTGACATCATGCGCGCACTTTTTCCATGCGGATCGATCACAGGTGCTCCCAAAGCCAGTACGATGCAAATCATCTCCAATCTTGAGCCGGAACCACGGGAAGTCTACTGCGGTGCCATCGGCTATATCGAGCCAAATGGCGAAGCTGTCTTTAATGTACCCATCCGTACGGCGATAGTCGATAAAACGAAACAGCAGGCTACGTACAGCGTCGGAGGAGGCATCACCTGGGACTCCACTGCCGATGGGGAGTACGAAGAAGCAATCGCCAAATCATCCGTGCTGCAGGAACAGCTTCCTGAGTTTGAACTGCTTGAAACAATAGCGTATGAAGATGGTGCTTACGTGCTGGAGGATGAGCACCTGCAGCGACTAATGCAATCTGCCGATTATTTCAGCATTCCAATCGAGGAAGCAGATATCCGTGATCTCCTGCGTCAGCATCAAGCAGCGTATCCGGGACAATCCCATCGATTACGCCTTTTAGCTGATCAACGCGGAAAGCTTGCGCTTTTTCATAGTGAGCTGCCAGCTCCAATGAAAGGTAAGCAAAAATTCGCACTTGCTGACACACCTATCGACAAGACAAATCGATATTATTACCATAAGACGACTTATCGCCAAATATACGACGACTACAAGCTCAAGGAACCGGATATTTTTGATACGCTGCTTTGGAATGAAGCAGGTGAGCTGACAGAATTCACGATCGGCAATCTAGTCATGGAGCAGGATGGTGAACTGCTGACACCTCCAGTATCAAGCGGCTTGCTGCCAGGCACATTGCGGGAAGTTTTAGTGAAAAAAGGTACGATAAAAGAAACCATCTTGACGAAAGCCTACCTCCAAACCGCCTCCCGTATATGGCTGATCAATAGTGTTCGCGGCTGGGTGGAAATGGAGCCCGTCCATTAAGGACGGGCTGTTTTTCTCGCCTTCAAAATCAAAAAAGACGGCCGGCGCAGCTCATGCTCTATCCGCGGAAGCTTGGCAATGGCAGCTCCATCCGGAACTGGTTCGATTACTTCTTCCAGGCTGAAACCGTTCCGGATAAGCCCATTGCACAAAGCCGCAAACGATCGATGGTAATAAATCACTCCATCCACATACCATTTGGTCTCGCGTCTGTCTTGCTCGTGGTAGTTATCAACGGCGAAATGGAGCCAGTTCCCTTCTGTATCCGTGATCCATTTCTTCCCTTCCTTTCTGGCAGTGACAATTGGATGCTCAGTGGAGAATAATAGGACAGCCCCTTCTTTCAAGGCCGCATGGATGGATCGGATGACTGCTTCATAGTCTGCAACGTAATGCATCACAAGCGAACTGACCGCAACATCATAGCTTCCGCTGGCAAACACTGCATCCTCCAACGCTGTTTGAACGTATTCTATTGCAGGATGGGCATTTCTGTTTTTTGCTTCCCGCAGCATATTACCGGATGGATCAATCGCTGTCACACGTAATGCTCCCTGTTCGGCACAATACCTTGCCAAATCCCCCATGCCACAGCCAATATCCAAGACACGCTTGCCCTCTAAATCAGGCAGCATCCGTTTGATTTCCGGCTGCTCCAGCAGTTCATTGTAATTCACCGGATTTTCCCGGAGAGCCTTGTAATTTTCAAAAAATAACTCGTTGTCATAAATATTCTGCTTCATGATAACGCCTCCTAATCTATAATCGAATACAATTCCATTTTGGCATCAATTTAATAAAATACTAGACTTATAATTCTGATTTTTGTATCATTTAGATTGAGGCGTATCTTCTTTAAGATAATAAAAAAGATCACCATCGTGACCTTTTCATGATTTATCCCTCAGCTTTTCCATCTCTTTTTTCATCTGTTTCTTCAGCTGCTTGAACAGCTTTTCCCGCTCTTTCTTCACTGCTTTTTTCACTGCATGCGAGATGAGCTTCTCCAGTTCCTCAGAGGTCATGACCAGTTTTTTTGTGTCCGGCTCATACTCTTTGGTCTTGCTTTGCCCAGTCAGCTGCTGGATTGCATCAGCAAATGACAGTTTTTCTCCAAGTAATCTCTTTAATTCCTCCAAAGTGGCAATGTCTTGTTCCGTATATATCCGTTGTCCTTTCTCATTTCGTTCAAATGGATAATGGGCACCTTCCAATGCGATAGCCCATCTTCTAAGCGTCGAGGTCGTTACATCCAATGAAGCAGCCAGATCCTTTGCCATGTACTGCGTTTCTTGCCCGGACAAATACATTCCCCCTTGCCGTATGTATACTGGAAACACTTTCCTAAAGTATACTATAGGAATGGCAGAATCCAAAGCCCGGATAGTCTAAAATGACTCGATCCACTGCCGGAGTGCGCAAGCCTGATGCTGGTGAAACAAATGATTCACTGCTTCCTCCGGTTTCAGCCAGATCAATTCATGGTCTTCCTCCGCTGGTTCCATCTCTTTTAAACCAATCGAGCAGCTATAAAAACTTGCTACATTCTGTATGTATCGAGCATCCCTGGACTGGAAAAATTGTGTCCCGGTACATAGAAATGATGGCTTGTTTATCAAATAGCCTGTTTCCTCCAAAACCTCCCTTCGCAGGGTTTCCACTTCATCCTCGCCATGCTCCATTCCTCCCCCAGGCAGGAAAAGCAGTTGATCATATGTCAGCCTTATCACTCCTATTCTTTTGGATTTGTCGTGGATTATCCCATAGACCGCCCGCCTTTCTTTATATTCCTGGCCGGGCTCTTTGCTACCGAATACATGCATCGTCTACCTCCTTATCATTGGTAAACATTAGTATACAAGAAAAAAGAAAAGCCCATGAGGGACTTTTCTCAGGATTGGGATAGACGAATCGTCTTTATCTCATATGGAGTGAAGGATAACTCTATCGTTCCTTCCTGCGGGCTTTTATCTATAACTCTTTCCCGCAGATCACATTCCTGCCAGCTCGTATACGCAAAGACAGGCTGGATCGTCACCTCCTGTGTCCCCCCTGTGTATTCATGCAGACGGATGACGATATCGTCATTATCTTCTGCTTTTTTCATTGCATCCAGCTGCACATGAGGATTATCAATGACAAATAGCTTATCTGTGTTTTTCTCTTTACCTCCGCAGCATACTCGGAACGGCTGATTGAGCTTCCAGGCTTCCTGTACCGTATTTGCTTCCACCCATCCTTTTTCATGCGGGTAAAGGGAGTACGTAAAGAAATGACGGCCCTGATCTTGCTCGATATCCGGTGCAATCGCGGACTTAATCAAAGACAATCGAATCGTATGATCTTTGATATCGTGTCCATACTTGCAATCATTCAGCAGGCTGACGCCATAATTACGCTCGGAGAAATCCACCCATTGATGGGCAACCGATTCGAATCTGGCTGCATCCCAGGAAGTATTCCAATGCGTCGGCCGCTTGACGTTGCCATATTGGATATCATATGTTGCTTCCGTAGCACGGATACGAACCGGAAAGGCTACTTTCAATAATTGCTGACGTTCATGCCAATCCACTTCTGTCTTAAAATCGATCACTTTCCGCTTGCGGTAAAAAATGATGTCCTGATGAATCGTCGAACTGCCATAATGCCAGTTTGCTTCGATGACAAGCTGCAGCGGTCCTGCTTCCTTCAGAGTGAGATCAAGAAGATTCGTAATCTCTCTCTTTTTCTCCTGATAGAACAAATCAATATCCCAAGCATCATAATCCAGCGGCTTATCCTCAAAAACCTGGAACACATTCACCGTCTCTGCCTGTGCTACTACCTGCCGTTTCGCCTTTTTATCATATAGGGATTCGATTTGTCCAACTTCATTGAATTTCACTTCATAAAATGGAGTCACAAGCTCCCGACCCTTCCATTCGAACCACCCTTCCCCTGGTTCGGTGTCTGCCTTTTCCGTATTCAGATAGATTTGTTTACATCCCGTCCCTGGAACATCCGGTACATCGACCAGCCAGCCGTCCTTGCCCTTTTGGGCCAGTAAAACCTCACCGTCTTCATCCTCCCATACACCTTCATCCTCTGTCTTTATCTTGACGATGCCATCCAAATTCCAGGATGAGGAATTGACGATACTCCATGCTTGCTTCTTATCTGCAGCCAGGCTGTCTGCCGCTTCTTTTTGTAAGATTTGCAGTTTTGCACGGGCTTCCTCATATTCCTTCTTGCTGTCTTCATATACTTCCCGAATGGAAGAACCCGGAATTATATCGTGAAATTGATTCCGCAGTACGGTCCTCCACACCTCTTCCAGGGTATCGGATGGATAATTCAGAAAATCATTTGCCTGTATTGCTTTCCATACTTGGATGAATTCCGTTTCACGCAGCTCCAATTCCATTTTGCGATTCATTTTTTTATTGTAAGCCTGACTTGTATACGTACCGCGGTGATACTCCAAGTATAGCTCCCCATCCCAAACCGGCATGAATTCCGATGTATGCCGGGTTTGATGATGCAGCGATTCAAAGTAACTTTTCACATCGCCTGTTTTGACATTGGGGAGTCCTGGTATACGATCGAGTCTCCGTCTCATCTCGAGCATCGTGCGGTTTACGCCGCCCCCGCCGTCTCCGTATCCATAGGAAAGGAGGAGCTCCTTCGTCAGTGCTTTGTTTTTATAGTTATCCCACGTACCAGTTACGGTATCCGGCAGGATTTGACCATTATAAGTAGCGAACCAGGTATTTTCCCTTGGAGAAGGATCCGGTGTGGTGATGAATTGGGTCAGTACTTCACTTCCATCCAATCCCCGCCAAGTGAATGTATCATTCGGCATCCTATTGAATTGGTTCCAGCTGATTTTTGATGTCAGAAAAGTATTGATTCCGGCTTTGGTAAGGATTTGAGGCAATGCCCAGGAGTAACCGAACACATCCGGCAGCCACAGATAATGCACATCTTTTCCGAATTCTTCCTGGATGAACTTTGCTCCTTGCAGGATCTGACGCACCAAGGATTCACCAGAAGGCAAATTGCAATCGGCCTCCAGCCACATTGCTCCATCCACTTCCCATTGCCCTTCAGCGATTCTCTCTTTGATCTGGGCATACAATTCCGGAAAGTCTTGTTTTACATAGCTATAGAGCTGTGGCTGTGTTTGCAGGAATTTATAGTCTGGGTATCTCTCCATCAGACGCAAAGCCGTGGAGAAGGAGCGCCCCGCCTTCTCCCTTGTATGTTTAAGACGCCACAGCCAAGCCACATCGATATGGGTATGGCCGATACAGCGAATAGTCACCGGGGAAGAACTGTCCATGGCATCCAGCCGGTCCTGAAGATGGTCATTTGCCTCATAGACAGACTGATAGAACGCATCGCTGCCCGGTGAGCTCCAGTCTATCAATCGGATGGTATGGTCCAGCAGTGATAGAAGCTGTACCCGCTCCGCAGCATTCTCGTCCAGTATTCGTATCGTTTCTAAAATGGCAAAGGACGTATAATAGAAATCATCGGTTCGTTCATCGAAAACCGCTAGTTCAGCCTGCTTCAACTGATGCTCTTGATCTATCCTTTTACCGCCTCCTTCCAAGCCAGACCACAAACGAAATGCCAGATAGATAGGCTTACCATGCCAGTCATCCTCGAAAAATAATTCCTGGTGATTGGAATCCACCGCTTGATACATCACTTTGTTCACATAGCATTGCGATTCAAAACCCGAATTCCCTCCGCCGCCTGTCTTGCCGAAATCAAATAATCCAACAACCTGCTTACCCGCCCATTCTTTGGGAAGATGGATTTCTTTTGCCAGCCAAACATAACGATCCCGGCCCTTCCAATGGTCACCTATATGAAGCTTCTCCTCGAAGACTTCCAGTGCCGGAACTTCCGGTGCAACCCTTTTCTCTTCATCCTCCAGCGCGAGAAAATGCTGCAGATCAAGTCGATCCCGATAACGATATTTCTCTAGTTCCTCTATTCTTCTTTCGAGCTGTCGTTCTTTCAAATTGAACATACTGACACTCCTTTATCCCTTGGAGGCTCCGCCGAGGCTGAAGCCCTTGGACATATATTTTTGTGCAAAGATATAAAGAATGATGGATGGCATTGTATACAGCATCGAGAACGCGGCCAATTTGCCATACTCGATAATTCCGTAATTACCGAAGAATTGATACAGCGTCACGGATGCCGGAAGTTTTTCCTGAGTCTGCAGCAAAATATACGGAACGAAGAAGTTCCCCCAGCTGCCAGTGAAGGTAAAGATGGCAATCGTGAAAATCCCTGGCAGCATCAATGGTCCAACCACTTTCCGCATACTTGTCAAAACAGATGCCCCATCCACCCATGCGGATTCCTCCAGTTCGACCGGCACTGCATCCATGAAATTCTTCATCATCCAGATTGCATAGGGCAGCCCTGAGGCGGCAAGGAAAATCGTCGTGAAAATGATCGAATCCTGGATGTTCAAGAAAAGGAACAGCTGATAGACAGGCACCATGACAGCAGTGATCGGCAAAGACGTCATAAATAATATGGTCAAAAGGAAGGAGCGCTTATAACGCAGCCGATAGCGGGAAAGCGGGTAGGCAGCCAATCCGGCAACAATCACGACTATCGTTGCCTGCCCAAGTGAAATGAACAAGCCAATCGCAAAAGAGCGGATATTACCCGGATCCGAAAGAATGGCGGTAAAGTTATCCAATGTCCATTTCCCCGGCAGCTTGATGGCTTGTGTCGCCTGCTGGTCAAAAGAGGCGAAAACAAGCCATAAAAAAGGCAGCAAGAAGCAGATGGCCAAAAAGACCAGCGCCAGATAGTGGATCACTAATTCTTTTTTCGATATCTTCATTCTGCATCCCTCCTCCTCATAGTTTCACTTTCATAAAACGCATGTACAGCAGACTGGCAATCGTCCCGATGACGAGTAATACGAGGGATATAGCCGTGCCGTATCCGAACTGATAGTTAACGAATGCTTGATTGTACATGAAGATAGGGAGTATCTGCGTAGCGTTGCCGGGTCCTCCGCCCGTCATCGTATAAATCAGCGTGAATACACCTAATGTCTGCAAAGTCACAAGCATCATATTGGTCACAATCGACCCTTTGACGATCGGGAGCGTCACACGGAAAAATATCTGCCAGCGTGAAGCGCCATCCATCACTGCAGCTTCTTGTACTGATTTTGGCACATCATCCAGTGCCGCTTGGAAGACCATCATCGAAAAAGCCGTTCCATGCCAGATATTGGCGATGATGACACTAACCATCGGGAAGGTGAACAACCAGGTGATTGGTTCAAACCCGATTCCCTGCAGGATTGCATTGAATGTACCTGCATCACTCAGGAAAGCCACCCAGCAAAAGGCAACGACAATTTCAGGCGTCACCCAGCCGGCAATCACAATGACACCGATGAAGCGTCTAAAACTGCGTCGTTTTTCTTTCATCAGCAATGCGATGATCAATCCCAATACAACCTGTCCGATTACAGCTGAGAAAAGCAAGAAGACAAGCGTCCGGAATACACTGATCCGAAATTCGGGATCCTGGAACATATGGGCGAAATTTTGAAATCCGATGAACTGAATATTGGCTGCATCCGTTCCGGTCAATGACAAATTCGTAAAAGCAAAGCCGAAAGTCAATAACATCGGCGTAATGAAAAACAACAATAGAAGGATCCAAGATGGAGACAAAAAAAGTATCGCTTTCCTATGCATACATATTCGTCACCTTTCTTCTGCCCGATCAGAAGGAGCTGGTAAAAGATAGTCAAAGTCAAAACGTGACACTTGACCAATTGAATCCAGCACCTCTTGATCGGATGGTTTCCTATTCAGCTACCTTCGTATTTTCCTTGCCTACCACTCGTTCCACGCCGGCTTTATATTGTTCCACTGCAGCTTCAGGAGATAATTTGCCAGTGGCAACTGCTTCCACTACTGTCTGCAGCTGCGTGGAAACTGCCGGATATTTATCATTGGCTGGTCTGAACTGCGCATTTTCAAGAAAGGCTTGCGCTTCCTTGGCGTATGGTCGATTCACATATTCTTCCACTTCAACTGCATCTATACGGGTATTCAAGTTACCATCCGTCAACGATCGATTGATGCTGTTATCTTTCTCCATCAGGAATTGAATGAATTCCCATGCTTCCTCCTTCATATCTGCTTTGGATGGAATTGCCCAAGCCCAGCCTCCGCTCATCGTGATCGTTCCAGGATCTTGCCCTTCTTGAGTGGGCATCGGAGCGAAGCCAATCTTCTCTTCTACATTTTCAATTGGCGCAGCTCCGTTCTCTGCCCAGTTCCGGGCATTCCAGCTGCCGTCCAGTGCTATTGCCAGTTTCTTTTGCGGGAATAGCTGCTGAAACGCCACATTTCCGGATTGACCGCTCATGACGACAGAGAAATCTGGCCCAATCTTTTCTTTGTTGTATACCTGTTCAATGAAGCGGAATGAATCCAGCAATCCCGGACTATCCACGACCCATTTCTTATCAGATTCGTCATAAAGTGTATCGCCGGTGCCATACAGCAGCATCTCCAGCGTCTGCATGGAAACCGCTTCTCCGTTTGCCTTGCCTACTTGCATGAACAGGGGCGTCACGCCATCGGTCTTTTCTTTGATCGTTATGGCCGCTTCCAGTACATCCTCCCAAGTTTTCGGTTCCCAAGGGACTGGAAGTCCAGCCTCCTGGAATAGCTCCTTGCTGTACCAAAGTCCACGTGAGTCGGAAGTCGATGGCACGCCATACACCTTACCGTCTTCCGCCGTAACACCTGATTTCAGATTTTCAATGATATTATCCCACTCGTCCCAGCCGGCAATCCGGTCATCCAAGGGCTCCAAATATCCGGCATTCGCATCGGAGTTCAGCATGAAAGTATCCTCTGACACTACGTCCGGAGCCGTTTCTTCCGACTTCATCTGAAGTGCAACCTTTGAAAAGTAATCCCCCTCGCTTGCCGTAATAGGCGCTATCTTCACGTCGATATCAGGATGTTCCTTTTCAAATTCCTCGACGACTCCCGACTCAAAAAACTTCTTAAGTGAATCCACTGAGCCAGGAGATCGATATACGACTGTGAGTTCTTTCTTTCCACTTTCCGGGTCACTGCTGCCGGAGCATGCTGTCATCATGACAAGAACAAGCATTAGCATGAATAACCCCCAGCTCTTCACCCTTTGTTGCATTCGAAATTCCCCCTTTTGGTTTCCGACCATTTTTTGTAAGCGCATACATTTAAAAGTAAAACAAATAAAGATGTGTAACAGTGCTCATAACAGATTATATGTATGGGAAATTGACTTATACCGAATTTAACTTGACAAATTCTATTAAAAAAGCTGTCAGCCTCATAGGCAAACAGCATTCTAGTTATATAAAGAACTTAATCGCGATGCTTTATTGGGAACAGTCATATGGGAAGTGCACCCTACAATTCAATAGATGGCGACCTGCCTTTTCTGTTGAATTCTTCTCAATCCTTCCATCGTATTTTTATTCATAAATCGATCAATGCTCTCAAACATCTGATACAGGAAATACATCAAGCTCAAGATTATCCTTGCATACCATACTGTATCTGCAAAGTCTGCTTCAAATGATCGATTTTCTTACAGCTGCAATCCATCTGGTTTTACACCCTATTCCTCAGCATCCAGCAGATAATCAAGCAGCTGGTACAGTACTGCTGCATTCCCTGCCGGAATTTCCGCTGCTTTCATTTCCCCCTCGCTTTGGACAAACGCCCCATCATCAAGATAATCCTTATCATGAGTGATCAATTTTTCCATACTGTCTTTTGTCGTTTCAAAATGAAATTGCAATCCAATGACATTATCTCGGTATAGGAAGCCTTGATTCTCACAGACTTCATTTGTGAAAAGTCTTACGGCACCATCCGGTAAGGTGAATTGCTCACCGTGCCAATGGAAAACCATCATTTCATCCGGAATAAAAGAAAATTGCTTTGTTACTGTTTGAATCGGGTGCCAGCCTGCTTCCTTATGCTCACCCTGGAAAACAGTGCCCCCAAGCGCTTTCGCAATTTGCTGTGCACCAAGACAGATACCGAATACAGGCTTTTGGCGCTCGATAAGCTGTGAAATTAATTCACGCTCTGCCAATATCCAGTCTTCGGGATCATTGGCACTCATCGGTCCCCCAAGGACGATGAGCATGGTAATATCCTTTGCGTCAGGAAATACAGCTGCTTCATAGAGAGGATGGATGCGGAAGCGATGCCCGCGTCTTTCTCCCCAATCATATATGGCAGCAAGGTCCTCAAACGGCACATGCTGCAAAACATCGATAATCATACTCCATCACCCTCTCTGCAGGCTGAGTGCATAATGATAGAACTGTTCGTCACGCTCGTAACCTTTCCTTTCATACAAGCGCTGTGCTTTGTCATTATCAGGAGCCGTACTGAGCGCAATGCTGCCTGCCCCGGTTTCCCTTGCAAACGCCTCGGCAGTATCAAGCAATTTTTCTCCGACACCTTGTTTCCTGGCACCTTCAGCCACATACAAATCATTCAAAATCCAGGCTTTTTTCATACCTATCGATGAGAAAGTGGGATAAAGCTGCATGAAGCCAATGCAATCATCCCCTTCTTTTGCGAGGAAAATGACAGAATCCCCTCGCTTCAGCCTTTCTGCTATGTACGCCTCCGCCCCATCTAAATCATGGTCTTGTTGATAGAACCGACGATATCGATTGAATAAATCTGCAGCTTGCTTTACGTCTTGCAATGTCGCTTTCATGATATCCATATCTTCACCTCAGGATCCTTCTATTTATTATTCAATCCCTTGCCATCAAGAATGTGCTTTACATACTTTTCCACCCTTGACTGTCGGGCTTTGGCTTGTTTAGCCTGGGAAAAATATAGGATGTACGCCCTTTGCCGTCCTGGGGTCAACGCTTCAAAAGCAGCCTTCAATGCAGGGATTTCCTGGAATTTATCGTGTAGCTCTTCAGGAATTATGTAATCTGTTTCCTTCTTGAATGCTACTTCCAAACCCGCTTTTTCAACTTCGACGGCCTGATGGATATAGTCTTTGAGGATAGCTTCCTTGTCCGTGATTTCCTGAACATTGGTGAAACGGATTTGGCGTGCCGCCTGTACATTCTCCGTTTGCTGAATCAGGATCCCATGTGTATCTTTCAACAAGGCGCCCTTGTGAAACAAAAGCGCACAATACTCTTTGAATCCATGGATCAATACAATATTTTTCCCTTCGAAAGTGTAACACGGATGCTTCCACTTGAACTCTTCTGTCAGCTCACAGTCTCGTACAATATTTCTCAGAGCGATATATTCTTCCTTCCACTGATCAGCCTTGCTTAAGAACTCGTCAACCTTGGGATGCATGTCATTTTTCATTTCAGGAAATTACTCCTCCCTTGTAATAAATTAATCATATTCAGATGTAATCAACGAAAGCCTCTTCTCATCACTTCTGGAATAAATGATGCAGCAGTCTGTCCCTGTCTTCGAAAAACTGTTTCATGACACTATAATGCTGTGTCTCTTCAAGCTGGACTTCTTCCATCCCTCCAGCATCCAGCTGGAGAATCTTTGCATCCGGATAAGCCATCAGCAGCGGGGCATGTGTCGAGATGATGAATTGTGAGCCTCTTTCCACCAGCTCATCAATCCGAGCGAGCATCGACAGCTGACGAATCGGGGATAAAGCTGCCTCCGGCTCATCGAGAATATATAATCCATTTCCGGCGAAACGCTCCATGAAAGCTGCAAAAAAGGCCTCTCCATGGGATTGTTCGTGCAAAGAAGTCCCGCCATAGGAATCAATGATCTTCCGTCCAAATCCTCCTTGATCCAGTTCTTCGATATGCGTCGCTACATTATAGAAAGTCTCAGCCCGGAAGAAATAGCCATCTTGCGGACGGTTCCCGCCGCGGACAACTCGTACCAGTTCATGCAAATCGGAATGCGACTCGTAGCTGGAAAAGGAGAAGTTCTTCGATCCTCCTTCAGGATTGAAACCGAGCGCCACCGCAAGCGCTTCTAATAAAGTCGACTTACCCATCCCATTTTCCCCGATGATATACGTAACATTCGGGTGAAAGGAAATATGCCCTGAATTTTGAATGACCGGCAGCGAAAATGGGAAATGATGAGGGAGTGATGAAGATTCTTCGATAAGGCTCATCTGCCTCACATATTGATTTGCTGCAGTTAATTTCACATTATCATTCCTATCTTGATATGTCAGCTTGAGGAGGATTAATCATGCAGGAATATATTCTGCTAGTGATACTGCTTGTCCTGTTTTTAGCAGTCATCATTTTCACTCGGTATTTGAACAAACCAGTGAAAAGTCTATTTTCCATTTATTATCTGGCACTCGGAACTCTGTTCATTGTCGTCAAGGAGCGCATTGACAACGCCGAAGAAGGAGCAGCGATGACCCCCAATGCCAATTGGATCGTGAATAACGAATGGGTTGCGGATACTCGGCATCTACTGTTCGTCCCAATGATCGGGTTATTGATATACCTGCTTTACAAAGGCTATCAGGATCCAAAGGGGCCGTGGAAACGCACCAACATCCTGGGCGTCACAATTCCATTAGCTGCCCTTCTGGCCGTGTTTTATTTTCTATTTACGTATGTATATGACTATCATGGTTGAACGCGCTTGAGTGTGCTGTAAATCAATGAATGAATTACCAGTTTTCTGATAAGCAGCACGCACTTCCAATATCACAGCAGGAGATGAGATTACCCTTATGGAAATAATATACTATATATATAACAGAGGATGATAGGGTATGGATTTCAAAGCACCACAAAATAAATATTCTTACACGTCCAGGGAAGCAGCTCCGGTATGGATGGATCTTGTGAGGAATATATTGGAGATTCAGCAAATCAACCAAGCACTCGATATCGGCTGCGGCGGCGGGATTTATACGAAAGCCCTTGCTGCAATGGGTATACCGTCTGTGACTGGAGTAGATTCATCAGAAATCATGCTCGAGGCCGCTGCCGAGAATTGCCACGGTCGGCAAGGGATTCAATTCCACAAGGGCGATGCGCAAGAAACTGGGTTGGAAGCAGCGAATTGCGATCTCATCCTGGAGCGCGCCTTGATTCATCACTTACAGGAGCTCAAGCCTTGTTTCTCCGAAGCGTATCGCTTACTCCGTCCCGGCGGCATCTTGGTCATCCAGGATCGAACACCCGAAGACTGCCTGCTGCCTGGCAGTCCAGAGCACATCAGAGGATACTTCTTCTCCTGTTTTCCAAGACTTGCAGAAACGGAGATCAACAGAAGACATACCTCTCCTCAAATCATGCTAAATCTAGAAGATTGCGGCTTTCAGGACTTAGAGAAGCATACATTATGGGAAGTTCGTCACGTACATGAATCGAAAGATAAACTACTGGCAGACATTCGCGCCAGAGCGGGGAGAAGCATCCTTCATGCTTTAGAGGATGACGAACTGGAAAAGCTGATTCTGTATATGGATGATTGTATCACACAGGAAAGGTATATTGTGGAAATGGATCGGTGGACGATTTGGAAGGCTGTTAAATGAAAAAAGCCAAGCTCTTGCATGCTTGGCTTCTTTCCACTTACATAACTTTGGATAATCCGATTGTTTTTTCAATGATGATCAGCGCAATGACAGACAAGGCAATGAAAATCACGGCAATGGCATTGACGCTCGGATCAAAGGTTTGGTCGATATATCCGAAGGTCCGAACCGGAATGGTGATCGTTTCCGGTGTACTGACGAACAGACTCACAGAGATTTCACCGAATGACGTGACTGCTGCAAATACGGCTCCGGCGATGATCCCCGGTCTGATCAATGGCAGCGTCACACGATAAAATGTCTGCCATGGCGTCGAACCAAGATTCATGGAAGCAAGCTCCAGTCTGCTGTCCAGGTTCGTGATGCTGACAGAAACAGTCCGGACCACATATGGAAAACAGATGACGATGTGACCGATGATGAGGCCTAGTGTGGATCCGAATAATCCCAAAGAGGAGAACAGGTACAATAACGCAACTCCCAACACGACTTGCGGAATCATCAAAGGCGACATGATGAAGGACTGGATCAATCCTTTACCTGGGAAAGACAATCGTGCCAATGCATAAGATGACATCGTCCCGAGCAGCACAGTCAGCGGCGTCACGATGACCATGACAAGCGTACTGGACCATAGCGACTGCATCCACTGCTCGCTTTGGAATAAGCGCACGGAAAAGAGGAACACTCCATATGGAATATTCCTCTACTTTTCGTTTTTGGCGCTTCGATGTTATAAGATTGTACTGTAATAAAGATATCAATGTATACAAGGCAGATTGCATTATCTATTTCCTAGCTTCCGTTCTTGATAAAGCTTTTTCAGCTTTGTCACTCTGCCTCAAACTATCTGACTAAATGCATGAAATAGGCCTGTATATAACGGTCTATCTAATTAGAATGAAAATATCACGATGTATGCTGAAATAGTATCTTTGCCATCGCAATGGAATACTCTGCTGCTTTATCTGCACCAATCAAGGTAGTCATAGAAGTTGTCCCTTCAAGAAGCAGCGTCAGCTGGTTGGCCAGGTCCTGTGGGTTATTATCCCAATTTTCCTGTGCCAGCTGCTGAAAATATTGCAGCAACTTTGTTTTATGCTCCCTGGCGATGTTTTCGATTTCTTTGTCTATACCTGTATAATCTTCTATCGCTCTCAAAAACATATCCCCTTTATAGGAATGTTCCTTCAGCCAGCGGCAGTGCGCTTCCACAGCAAGAATAAAAGGAGAACTCGAACCTCTTTCTATATAAGAATCCAGATAAGACCAATAGCGTTCTTCCCTTCTCTTGAGTACTTCTTCCACCAATTTATTTTTGGAAGGAAAATGGTTATACAGCGTCATTGTAGCGACATTTGCCTCCCTGATGATTTGCTTAAGGCCTACACCGCGAAATCCATGTTCATAAAACAATCGTTCTGCCACTTGTAGTAACATATCTTTTTTTGTAGATCGACTCATTTGATCAACTGCTCCTTTAATTAGATAGACCTAAAATACAAATTACAACCTACGGTAATTACAAGTCAAACAATTTTCTTCTATCTTTCCTAAAATTTCTTCACTCTCATCATCGCTATTCGAATTCACAGGATGACAAGTGATAATACCGGGCTTTCTGGCTCATTTATTATATAGCAAAAAATAATTTATTAAAGGTCTTATGTGATATGGATAAGCTCAATCGGTTGATTGGAAGAGAATCTTATGTTAAATATAGAAAGGTCGTTCTATATAGTTCCGTTAAGCTTCTGTATTTTATATTGCAAGTGTTTTAAAAAGATATGATTAGCATCACTCATATAAATCCACAAGCTATGCAGCAGTTGTCAGCGGAAATTTTGAAAGGGGAATAAATTTTATGAATAAAGTAGGCAATGTTTTTTGGATATCATTAATCATTTGCGCTATTTTTGTTCTATGGGGTGTATTAGCACCAGAAAATATGGATTATATCACTACCGAGACACAATCCTTTTTGACCTCGAAGTTTGGTTGGTTCTATATTCTTTCAGTAGCTATCTTCCTGATCTTTTCCATATATTTGATTTTCAGTCGTTTTGGTTCTTTGAGATTGGGAAAAGAAGGGGATAAACCCGAATTTAAACGCATTACATGGTTTGCCATGCTATTCAGTGCCGGAATGGGTATCGGACTCGTTTTCTGGGGTACTGCCGAGCCGCTGGCCCACTATGCCGCACCGCCCAATGCAGACCCGGAGAGTATCGAAGCGGCTAAGAATGCACTGCGGTATTCTGTATTCCACTGGGGATTGCAGACTTGGGGCGTATACACCGTCATTGGTTTGGCCATCGCTTACTTCAAGTTCCGCAAAGGGGCCCCTGGACTTATCAGCTCCACTTTCCAGCCATTGATCGGGGACAGAACAAATGGGTGGATCGGTAAACTGATTGATATCATTGCTGTATTCGCCACCATCTTCGGTGTGGCTACATCGCTCGGATTGGGTGCTTCCCAAATCGCCGGTGGATTGTCATTCATCTCCGATATAAAGAATAATTTCAGCACGCAGTTCATCATTATCATCATTGTCACCATTCTATTTATGGCATCTGCTTGGTCCGGCCTTGGCAAAGGAATCAAATGGCTGAGCAACGCTAATATCATATTGGCAGTATTATTGCTTTTGCTGACTTTATTCCTTGGACCAACGCAGTTCATCCTTAACACGTTCATCTCGACAATGGGATCGTACGTGCAATCCCTGCCTTCACTTAGTTTCCAGACAGGCTCATTTAATGATGATTTCAATGGCTGGGTCCAAAGCTGGACCATATTCTATTGGGCATGGTTCATTGCATGGTCACCTTTCGTAGGTACGTTCATTGCGCGTGTATCCAAAGGACGGACGATCCGTGAATTTGTAATAGGTGTCTTGTTCATTCCGTCCATCTTCTGCGCGTTTTGGTTTGTAGTCTTTGGCGGTACTGGTTTGTTCCAAGAAATTCATGGAATCAATACAGGCCTTACTGATCTTGCACAGGAACAATCATTATTTGGTGTATTCGAAGGATTGCCGATGTCCACCCTGCTCTCCGTCGTTGCCTTGTTCCTGATCGGCACGTTCTTCATTACATCTGCCGACTCCGCGACATTCGTACTGGGTATGCAAACTGCTGGAGGAAGTCTCAATCCATCAAATAAAATCAAGTTGACCTGGGGAATCATCCAAGCAGCAATTGCTTCTGTATTGCTGGCAACCGGCGGGCTTAACGCACTGCAGACAGCATCCATTGTTGCTGCGTTTCCTTTCGCCTTCATCCTCCTGTTCATGGTTTGGTCACTCTTGAAGGCCATGAACGAGGATTGGAAGAAGGAAAAAGGTAAACCTAAATCAAACAATAAATAGCAAAAAATCCGTCTTCAGCTTATGGGACTTCATTTTCAAAGTCCCTCATGCAGTAATGAAAATAGACCTCCGGGAAGGTATCTCCACCTCCAGAGGTCTATTTATTTTTTACAGCTCTTCCCCATTCGATGCAATCACTTGCTTATACCAATCAAACGAATCCTTTTTCGATCGTTTCATCGAGCCATTTCCTTCATTATCTCGATCGACATAAATCATGCCATAGCGTTTCTTCATTTCGCCGGTAGTGAAGGATACTATATCGATGATCCCCCAAGGGGTGTAGCCAAGCAGGTCGACGCCATCATAGGCTACAGCTTTTTTGAGTTCCTCGATATGGGAGCGCAGATAATCGATGCGCTGCGGATCATGGATGGAACCATCTGCTTCGACGGTATCGACTGCGCCGAAGCCGTTTTCGACGATGAACAGCGGGATCTGATAGCGATCATAGAAGCGGTTCAATGTATAGCGCAAACCGGTCGGATCGATCGACCAGCCCCAATCGCTCGCTTTGATATATGGGTTCTCCACACTATATGCCAACCCGCCGTTGGTGATATTGGTATTATGCTCGACTTGTTTATCACTTTTGACGGTTGTGCTCATGTAATAGCTGAAACCAAGATAATCGACGGTTCCATTGCGAAGGATTTCTTCATCCCCATCCTCAAATACAATGTTATACCCTTCTCTTTCGAATTCCTTCCATACATAGGCAGGATAATAGCCGCGTACCTGTACATCCGGGAAGAAGTAGCGTTCCCGCATCAGCTCTTCTGCAAGCATCACATCTGCAGGATTGGAGGAATACGGATAAATGGGGACATGGGATACCATGGCACCAATTTGGAATTCTGGATTGATTTCCTTACCTTTCGTTACAGCCAGTGCACTGGCAAGCAGTTCATGATGACCGGCCTGATACATCACTTCGCGTGCATTCTCGCCATCGTTGACTGTCACCCCGGAATTCGTCCAAAGGAATAACGGATTATCGGTATCCATCTTGTTATTGATTTCGTTGAACGTCATCCAGTATTTGACCTTGTCTTTATATCGATTGAAGCAGACTTCGGCGAATCGGACAAAATGATGAACTGCTTCCCGGCTGCGGAAACCGCCGTATTCGCGTGCCAAATGCAGCGGCATTTCAAAGTGGGACAAAGTGATGACCGGCTCGATGCCATGCTTCAACAATTCATCGAAAAGATCATCATAAAACTTCAGCCCCGCTTCGTTCGGCTCTGCTTCATCGCCTTTCGGGAAAATACGGGTCCAGCCGATGGACGTGCGCAAGCATTTGAGACCCATCTCCGCAAACAGCGCCACATCCTCCTTATAACGATTATAGAAATCGATTGCTTCATGGTTGGGATAAAATTTATCCGGTTCGACCGTTTCCGTTAATTCACGCGGCACACCATGCGCTCCAGCCGTCAGAACATCAATGACGCTCGGCCCTTTGCCATCCTGGTTCCAGCCGCCCTCAAATTGGTGGGCAGCAAGTGCGCCGCCCCATAAGAAATCCTTCGGTAATGTCGTCATCCCTATCTCCTCCTATTTCACGATCGTCAGCAAGTCATCGCCTTGTGTCGCTGTCTCTGTTTCATCGATGATGATTTCTGTATAATTTGCCGGATTGGTCACAATGATCGGCGTGATCGTCTGTACACCAGCAGCTTCAATTGCACCAGCGTCAAACTCGCTAAGCACATCCCCTTGTTTCACGCTGTCGCCCTCCTTCACATGCAGGGTGAATGGCTCCCCATTAAGCTTCACTGTATCAAGCCCTACATGGATCAATACTTCCGCCCCGGCCTTGGAGCGTAATCCGATGGCATGCTTTGTCGGGGCGAGCATGACAATATTTCCGTCAAATGGCGCATACACCTTATTATCGGTTGGCGCAATTGCCAAGCCCTTCCCCATAGCACCTGAACGGAATACTTCATCCGACACTTCTTCCAATGCAAGCAACTTACCTGTCAGCGGCGCATGGATCACTTCTTCATTGTTTGCTGCTGCAGAAGCTTCTGCTTCAGCAACTCCCTGACCTGCTTCCGCACTGCTGTCTGCTTGTTCAGCAGTATCTTCGCCGAAACCGAAAATTTGGATCAGGATGATCGGCAAGACAATGGCAATGACAACCCCGATCAGAATACCCCAGATACTCATCGGGAAATCTTCATTGATACCATTGACGATCGTCAATGGACCTGGCAAGCCTGCATATGCGAAATAGTATGGGTGGAAGAAGCTTGCAACAATGGCACCCACAGCACCCGAGATACAGCCGAAGATGAACGGCTTCTTGAATCGCAGGGTCACTCCGTAAATCGCAGGCTCCGTGATGCCGAACATACCAGTCGTCCCGGCAGAAATACCGATTCTTTTTACTTCTTTGCTCTTCGCTTTCAAGATGACACCGATGACGGCCCCAACTTGAGCTATGACGGCAATCGTTTGATATGCTTGGAATGAATCGCGACCGTACAGGTCATAGTTGGCCAATGCCAGCGGTGTGATCCCCCAGTGTACACCGAAGATTACGATGACCTGCCAAAAGGCACCGATGATTGCTCCGGCAAGCCAAGGAACATACTCTGCCAAGAAATTGTATCCGCTTGCAATTCCATTTGCACCTAATGTCGTGATCGGTCCGATCACCACCAATGTCAGCGGAACCATGACCAAGATACTTATCAATGGGACAATGATCGGACGCACAACTTCATTTATGGATTTGTTCAAGAAGCGTTCCAAGTAAGAAAGAATCCAAACAAGGAATAGCGGCGGCAAGACAGACGATGTATATGTTGTCTCTGTAAGCGGCAAGCCTAAGAAATTCGCACTGTCTCCGTTTGCAATGCTATCAGCCATGGCTGTCCATTCCGGACTTACCAGTGCCGCAACTGCAGCGACAGCAATATACGTATTTGTCTTGAAATGCTTGGATGCCGTAATTGCTATGAAGATAGGCAGAAACGTAAATGGCGCCCAGGATATGAAATCCAAAACTCCAAAAGTGCTTGTTTCTTCAAAATTCGGAAACGCCAATTTCAGCAAGATAAGAGCACCTTGCAATATACCAGCTGCGGCCAGTATATAAACAAATGGGGCAAATACAGCCGACATGGTGGCAATGATCCTATTCAGGATCGAACCTTTGGGCTTATTTTCATCATTTTCGGATGTATCCAGATTCACAAGCTTGGCAAATTCATCATATACCTCGCCAACATGCTGCCCGATGACAACCTGGAACTGACCGCTGTTTTCCACTACTGTTATGACACCCGGCAGGCTGCTTACCTCTTGTTTAGCAGAAGGCTTGGAGCGTTTCAGCACGATGCGCAATCGTGTCGCACAACGGGTAGCGTTCACGATATTCCCTTCCCCGCCGACAGCTGCCAAAATATCCCCGGCAAGCTTTGGATAATCCCTCACTTTTTCAGCCACTTGAAACACCTCTTTTTCATTTAGTATACGCTTACATTATAATTATACCGGTATAATTTATCAAGTCCAAACTAATAAAATTAACAGAGTATGATGAAAATGTAGGGTTTTCGTTGAAGCCCCACTGTGCTAAAATCTCCCTATCTTATCAAATAAGGACTGTTTCCATGCTTAAATATCAGCAAATCGCAAATGAAATCCAACAAGATATCGAAAAGAACGATCTGCCGCAGGGCACCAAGCTGCCTGTACTCGAAACGTTCATGTCGCAATACAAAACGAGTAAAAGCACTGTCATCAAGGCACTCAGCCTGCTTGAACGAAAGGGACTTGTCTACCAAGTCCGCGGCAGCGGCATTTTTGTGCGCCGCCGCAGCCGAAAAGGCTACATAAGTTTCTCCAATCATGGCTTCAGTGATGAACTGAGTGAATTCGATATCACTGCGAAAGTATTGGAACTCGACATCCGTAAACCGACGGAAGAAGTCGCCTTCAACCTGAAAATCGATCCGAAAGATGACGTTTATTATGTAAAACGGATCCGCTATATCAATGGCCAGACACTTTGTCTCGAAGAATCCTATTATAATAAGCAGATTGTCACCTATCTCAATAACGAAATTGCCTCCGGCTCCATCTTCGACTACATCAGCAATGCCTTGGGGGCTAAAATCGGTTTTTCCGATTTGTATTTGCACATCCAAAAACTGAAGGAAGAAGAGGCACAGCATCTTGGGCTGCAAAAAGGAGATCCGAAACTGTTTGTCGAGACGATTTTCTATTTGAATAATGGCCTGCCATTCGACTTCTCGCGAATCTCCTATCATTACGAGCAGTCACAGTTCTTTTTCCAGTCAACTGGGTATTCGCTGTGAAGACAAGCCTTGATGGCAGCTTTCAAATTGGAAGGATGGGAGCATATACAGCAGCACATCCAACGCCTTGGCAACAGCTATAGCCCAGGACCTTGGGAGGAACTGAAAAGGAGACTGCGCATAATCTAACGCCATTCCCATAAAAAAAGCAACCAAGCACGTTAAAAGCTTGGTTGCTTCTTTCTTGGATCAAATATTCGGCTTCACCATTTCCTCGGGCTTCACCATCTCATCAAACTGCGCTTCTGTCAGCAATTCGAGTTTGACAGCAGCCTCTTTGAGCGTCAAACCTTCCTTATGTGCAAGCTTAGCAATCTTCGCGGCATTTTCGTAGCCGATATGCGGATTCAGTGCCGTCACCAGCATTAGGGAATTCGCGACATTATCCTGGATTGTTTCTTCATTCGGTTCGATTCCCGCTGCACAATTATCATGGAAGGACACCATACTGTCACTTAGCAGTTGCACGGATTGCAGGAAGTTGTAAATGATCACCGGCTTGAATACATTCAGTTCAAAATTACCCTGGCTTGCAGCAAATCCGATTGTTGCATCATTCCCCATGACTTGGGCTGCCACCATCGTCACCGCTTCACATTGAGTAGGGTTTACTTTCCCAGGCATGATCGAGCTGCCTGGCTCATTTGCAGGAATGATGATCTCGCCAATACCACAGCGCGGTCCGCTTGCCAGCCAGCGTACATCATTGGCAATCTTCATCAAGTCGGCAGCAAGTGCCTTCAATGCCCCATGGGCATAGGCCATTTCATCATGGCTGGTCAAGGCATGGAACTTATTCGGCGAGCTGGTGAATGCTTGTCCGGTGAACTTGGTTATTTCCTCGGCCACTGTTTCACCAAATTGCGGATGTGCATTGATACCAGTGCCCACCGCAGTACCACCAATGGCCAAAGCACGCAGCTTCTCCGTAGCTTCCGAGATCATTTCCCTGGAACGGTCCAGCATATGCACCCAGCCGCTTATCTCCTGGCCCAGCGTCAATGGCGTCGCATCCTGGAGATGTGTGCGTCCGATCTTCACGATGCCATTGTACTTCTCCGCTTTTTCATGCAGGGTGTGACGCAGCTGATCCAATGCAGGAAGCAGCTGTTCATAAACTGCCAGCACTCCTGCAACATGCATGGCTGTCGGGAATGTATCATTCGAGCTCTGACTGCGGTTGACATCATCATTTGGATGTATCACGGCCGCAGAACCTTTTTCCTTCAGAAAAGCATTTGCAAGATTTGCCACGACTTCGTTCATGTTCATATTACTTTGCGTACCGCTTCCTGTCTGCCATACGACAAGCGGAAAATTATCATCATATTTGCCAGTAAGGATGTCATCACAAACGGCTGCGATCGCCTCTGCTTTTTCACTGTCCAAATTACCAAGGCGCTGATTGGCTGCTGCCGTACTGCGCTTCAATATAGCGAAAGCCTTCACGACGCGCTCCGGCATTTTTTCCAAACCTATCTTGAAATTCTCCTTGCTTCGCTGTGTCTGTGCGCCCCAGAATTTATCAGCGGGTACTTTCACTTCACCTAAAGTATCTCTTTCGATTCTATAATCCATTGTAATCCTCCTTACACCTATTTCTAGCATCATAAAAATCGTATCACGCTCATTGCATAATGTATAATGCATAATAAATATATTTTTAATTACTATATGTAATATAGGAATGGAGGATCGATTCATGGAATGGGAACAACTCGAATATTTTCAGACGCTTGCACGCGAACAGCATGTTACAAGGGCCGCTCAAATTTTATCCATTACCCAGCCAGCCCTCTCGCGCTCGATTGCTCGTCTGGAAAGCCAGATCGGTACGCCGCTGTTTGATCGCCAAGGCCGGACAATCAAATTGAATAAGTATGGAGAATTATTATTGAAGCGTGTGGATATCATTTTAAAAGAATTCGAGGAGGGAAAAAACGAGATCCAATCGCTGCTCGATCCAGATAAAGGAGAAATATCGCTCGGCTTTCTGCACACACTAGGTACGGCGATAGTGCCGAAAATCATTGGGGCATTTAAAGAGAAGTATCCACAGGTCCGCTTTCATTTAAAGCAAAACCACTCCAACTGGCTGCTGGATAATCTCCAGTTAGGTGATTTGGATCTTTGCTTGCTCTCTTCCTTCCCATTGGAATCCAACCTTGCTTGGACACCGCTATGGCAAGAAGAATTGTATCTGTTCTTTCCAAAGAATCATCCATTGGCAAACCAAGAATCGATCACCTTGGAAGAAGTGGCAGAAGAACCTTTTATCCTGATGGAGGAAGGCTATGCTCTTCGGGTCACCATCGATTCCATCTTTGACCAAGTCGGTATCCAGCCTAATATCATGTTTGAAGGGGAAGAAGTGACAACGATAGCCGGGTTCGTCGGGGCTGGCATGGGAATCTCCATCCTGCCAGACGTCAAAAGCCTGGATCAAATGAAGATTGCAAAGGTGCGAATCAGCTCACCGAAATGCGAACGGACCATTGGGATCGCCAGTATGGAAGGGAAGTTTTTATCGCCTATTGCGGAGAAATTCATGCAGCATATCGTGGATCATTTTCGTTGAAATAAAAAAGAAGAAGCATGTGCTTCTTCTTTCGGTCAATTGGCAGCTATTCGCTCCACACATATCTATAAGGCGTAATTTCTTCCTCTTTTCCCGGTACATATAAGGAGATTGTCGGTCCGCTGACCGAGCCCTCGGAAGGAGGGTAAATCTCTCCGTCTCTTGTCACATACTGCAGATTCTCAGGAAGCGCCCAATCTCGCACCCCTTTATACATAATTGCGTTATGTTTCTCGCCTGTCCGCTCGACGACTTCCTGTACCGGAATATATTGCATCATGTCCAGCACGTACTTCAGGTCATTTTCCGGTATATATGGATACTGATCATCATCCCATTCCTGTTTGTCGACAACCACACTATCGCCGCCGTCATTATTATAGATTAAATAATTATGCCGATGGACTTTGTCCTCGTCATATCCGTTCACAAACGCATAAATACTTGTCATCGTTCCATCTTCATCAAATTCTATTTCCAGATTGTCCGTCATCAAATAAGGCTCCATCCCCACTTTGTCATCTGCAGCGTCGATGATACCTTGAATCCCCACTTCATAGAAATTATCGCTGCCAAGCTTCGCCTTTTCCTCCGAAGCCATGCGTTCCAATCTCCAGCTGAGTGCGCCGTGGAAATCCGTTGCATTGTAATAGACTTTATAGGCCCCTGCTACCGTGATGAGTAAAAACACAGCTAATGCCAACAGCCATAGCCCGGGTATCTTTGGCTTTTCTTTCAGCGGTGAAATATTCAGATTCCGAGAAACCGGGATCTGCATATTATCCTTCATATGAAAAACAAAGCCCTTCTTATACGTCCGGATATACTTCAAATTTGCTAATGGAAATTCCTTTTCGCCAATTACCAGATGCTCATCCGTCAGCTTTATGGATTGATTTGATTCAAACAAGCATTTCTGTTGCAACTGTTTGCGATATATCCAAATGATCCGGCATAGAAGTATCAGGATAACGATGACGCATAAAGACAGCAAGGGAAGATTTGCCCGCAGCTGGCCAATATATGTAATGGTATCTATCAACCGCCAAGACAGCCAGTAAAACAATAGCAGCAAAATAGTATAGATACTATCGAAAAATAGATTCTTCCATACAAGTGACGAGTACATCTTCTTAGTGTGATTCCTTTGTTTTGGCAAGTTATGACTCCTCTTACAAGAAATATTATATTACTTAGAAATCATACCATTTCAACAGTAGTTTAAGAAGGAAAAATCAAGATGCACCCTCTTCGCGTTCCATACAAAAGCCGGAATTCCTTGCTATTTTCAGGAAAACCATTGCTGCCTCTTCCTACACTAAAAAACTGCATCTTATAAGATGCAGTTTTTTAGATTCAAGCTGTTTCATTTTTAATATTTATCTTGATTGGTTCTCCTGCTTTTCTTCTTTCTTTGAAATCAGCAGCAGCCGTGAACAGCACATCAGTGGAAGAATTAAGTGCTGTTTCTGCCGAATCTTGCACGACCCCTATGATAAATCCTACTCCAACCACTTGCATGGCAACGTCCGCCGGAATACCGAACAAGCTGCTTGCGAGCGGGATCAAAAGCAAGGAACCGCCTGCGACACCGGATGCACCGCATGCACTGACTGCCGCCAAAACACTGAGCAGAATCGCCGAAATGATGTCAACCTCGATATGCATTGTATGGACAGCAGCGAGTGTCAGTACGGTGATCGTAACTGCCGCTCCGCCCATATTGATTGTCGCACCCAGCGGGATGGATACGGAGTAGCTATCCTTATTTAAACCAAGCCTTTCGCTAAGCTTCATATTCACTGGTATATTCGCTGCGGAACTGCGCGTGAAGAATGCTGTCACACCACTCTCTTTCAAGCAAGTGAACACAAGCGGATATGGATTCTGCCTGATCAATACATAGACAATAAGAGGGTTGACAACAAGCGCCACGAAGAACATACATCCGAGCAGCACTGCCAATAGTTTTCCGTAACTTGCTAAAGATGATAGACCATTATCGGATATGGATGTGAATACAAGCCCCATGATTCCAAGCGGCGCAAGCTTGATCACCCATGTAACCACCTTGGACACGGCATCCGAGCAGTTAGAAATGACAGACTTGGTTGTATCGGAGGTGTTCCGGAGCGCCAAGCCGAATAGGATTGCCCAAGCCAGGATACCGATATAATTTGCATTCACGATTGCATTGACCGGGTTATCCACCATGTTCATCAACAATGTCTGCAGTACTTCACCGATTCCTCCCGGAGGTGCCGCCGCATCCTCAGGACTATCGACAAGTGACAAGCTGATTGGAAAAATGAAACTGGCAGCTACTGCTACGACCGCAGCTGCAAAAGTCCCGATAAGATAAAGGACAACGACCGACTTCATGTTCGTCTGCTTGCCTTTTTGATGCCGGGCGATGGCAGCCATGACCAAGAACAGCACAAGCACTGGCGCAATCGCTTTTAAAGCACCTACGAATAATGTACCTAAAATGGTAACGGGCTGTGCAGCATCCGGAACAGCAACCCCAAGAATAACACCAATAATAAGACCAAGAATGATTTGCTGCACCAAGCTTAGCCGATTCCACAATTTTAAAGCATTTCTCATGAAAATCCCCTCACTATCTTATGCTGTACCAAGGGAGAAGTAAGTTCAGTCCACCCTAACAGGACAACTGTCTTTATAATAAGAACAATTATAGTGGTATTTAAATGGGATTACAAGATGCTTTGCTCATCTTTCATATATTGTCAGTCTGCTGACTCTATCCTGCTTTTAAAAGGACTGCTTATTTAAGCATTTGAATCCCGATTTATCAGCTTGTTTCTTTAGCAGGACAGTATAAATGTTCCATAAATCAATAGATATCCACTCTACTTTTACTTAGTTTATTTAAAAAAAGTAAACTTTCCCTGCTTATTACCGAAATTAAAATGGAGGGATTAAGCTGCCAAAGGAAAGCAAACAGAGAGAAGGAATTCAAATAATGAAGAGCATCACACTCAGCATCAAAAACAAACTTATCATTGCTTTTATTGCAATACTCATCATCCCGAGTATACTCGTTGGGACGCTGTCTTATATAAGCGCCAAAAACGAACTTTCGGATCAGCTTATCGGAAGTGCAAGTGAAAACGTCAAAATTTTAAATGGAATCATCGATGATACCATTCAGCCCAAAATACATGACACACAATTCTTTGCCGCCAATATAAATCAGTCGATGTATGATGGCATGGAAAGCCCTGAAATAAGAACCAAGCTGGATCAATTCATCGAATTACATCCGGAACTTGAAAGTGTATATGTCGGTACCGCCGACGGACTCATGATTCAGTCCCCGAATAACGATAGAGATGATGACTACGATCCAAGAGAGCGACCATGGTATAAGGAAGCGATGGAAAATAAGGGGAATGTCATCATTACCGAACCCTATGAATCCAGCTCGACAAAGAACACAGTGGTGACCATTGCAGCGACCACAACGGATAATTCCGGTGTCGTGGCCATGAATGTCGATTTGAAACAGCTGCAGGAGACTGTCAGCGGAATCAATATTGGTAAAAATGGGTTTGCAGTAGTGCTGGATAAAAACCAGAATGTCATCATCCACCCAAATGAAGCGTCTGGGACCAAAGCAGAAGGTTCTTATTATGACAAGCAATATAAGAGCGCTTCAGGCGGATTCGAATACGAAAAAGATGGCGAGGCGCGCGAATTAGTCTTTATGACGAATGAAACGACTGGCTGGAAAGTATCCGGGATCATGTCACGGACCGAGATTGCCGATGCCACGGCTCCTATCCTTATCACCGGAATCGTTGTTATCGTCATATCCCTGCTGATCGGGGCTTTGATCATTTTCTCTGTCATCCGCTCGATCATCAAACCTTTGAATATATTGAAAAATACTGCTGAAAAAGTCAGTGAAGGAGATCTTACAGAAAAAGTCGACGTAAAATCAAAAGATGAGCTAGGACTTGTTTCCAATGCCTTCAATAAGATGATCGACAGCCTCGGTAATTTAATCAGAAAAGTAGAAGATGAATCCGGTCATGTAGCTGCATCTTCAGAGGAATTATTGGCAAGTGCGGAACAGACTGCCTCCGCGACCGAGCAGGTAGCTGCAGGGGTACAGGAAATTACGAACGGCGCCGAAGTACAAAAGAAAAATGTGGAAGATACCGCCCAAGCCTTGAACGAAATCGCAGCCGGCATCAATAAAGTGGCGGAAAGTGTGCAATCCGTAACCGATCTCACTGCTGAGGCAGCTGATCAAGCCAAAGACGGCGGAGAATCCGTCAGCAAAACCGTCCAGCAAATGAACACCATTTACGAATCCGTGAAAGAATCGAATAAAAACATCCATTCTTTGCAAGAGCGTTCAAAAGAGATCGGCAGTATCGTGAATGTCATCGTCGGCATCGCCGATCAAACGAATCTTCTGGCATTGAATGCTGCAATCGAAGCCGCTAGTGCCGGCGAACATGGCAAAGGCTTTGCCGTTGTCGCCAACGAGGTAAGGAAATTAGCCGAACAATCCCAAGCGTCAGCCACACAAATCGAAAAACTTATCCAGTCCATCCAGGAAGATACACGTGTATCCGTCAAAGTGATGGAATCTGCGACGCAGAGTGTGGAGAGCGGCATTGCTGCATCCAATGAAACAACAGAAAAATTCGAAAAAATCATCCAAAGCGTCTATGATATCTCACCTAAAATGGAAGACGTGGCAGCCATCTCCGAACAAATAGCTGCGAGCATTCAGGAAGTGGCAGCACGCGCAAATGAACTATCATCCATCGCCAAAGAAAGCGCATCTGCTTCCGAAACGATGGCAAATTCCACCGAAGAGCAATTGGCTTCCATGGAAGAAATCGCCGCAGCTGCGAACGCCTTGTCATCACTGGCAGAAGAACTGCAAGCTTCCTTGCGGATATTTAGATTATAGGAATCGGGGCTGGGACATAACCAATTCCCCAGTGCTTAAAACCGAATCTTATTCTTGAGCGCCGCTTCGGTAGAACACTCCGCTGGAATAGATAACTAATCAAAAAACCGAACTTATGCAAATTTTCGTATGAAGATTTGCAATATAGTTCGGTTTTTTATTTGGCTAAAACACTTTTGTCCCAGCCTCTTTTTCTATAGTGGACCATTCCCTTCCACTCTTTTACATAATGGGTTGTACTGCCCTTTCCAAATACCATAAAATAGAATGATAGAAGGGATGCGAAAAATGCGATACATATCAGGTATCTGTCTTTGTTTATTATTGTTGGCCGGCTGTCAGGAAGAAACAGCCCCTGTATCGATCGAACCACCATCACAAGCACGAAGCGTTCCAGCTATATCCTATGCAATCAATCAATCAGGATTGCAGGTCACGACGAACAGCGGGGAGGATTGGATGCAGGTTCCTGTGGAAGTCGACGAGCTTTTTAGAGGAGAATACCAAGGCTCCAAAACGGAACTGATCGATCAAAGTTATAGCTTATCCGAAGGAAGACTAGCTTTTATCATCGGCGGCATGGGGCACACAGCTGTTTTATCATCCACGGACCAAGGCAGGACTTGGGAGACAGCGGAACTTCCTGATGCAATCGAAGGTGTCCGCTTACGTATCATCGGCTTTACTAGTGAACAGGATGGCTTCGTCATTCTGTCAGGCGGCAGAACCATGTCGGCGGAAGGCAACCAAATTTACCAAACAGCAGACGGCGGCAGGACATGGACTCTGACAGGCAGTGCACCCAGCGAACGGATTGTCCAGAGCGGCACATTCGTCTCCAAGGATATAGGCTTCATGACTTTCGGCTTAACAGGTCCTGCAGAATACTATCGTACAACTGACGGCGGAGCAAATTGGGGAGCATTTGAAGTTGAATTGCCCGGCATATACGATGAGATCTTTACGGTAATGGAATCAGCAGAATTCGAAGGCGACCAGCTCATCATGACAATGGGACAAGGATCAAACGGCGATTATTACGGCGGGAATGTGAAAGCCACACTTGTCTCAGACGACTATGGTGCCACATTCGACATGACTGGATTGATTGACCCCGACGATGTCATGACAGAGGAAGAAGAAGCAAATTGGCGGGAGAATGATTCTTACTATTAAGATATAAATAAGGCTTCAGCTCTTTGTTTTGAGAGCTGAAGCCTTTGATATTCACGACATGAATTAAATACTTTACTTATAGAATCAATTATAGTTTAGCATAGGAAAGTCATGCATTTTCACTGTCATTCTCTTTAGCAGGCTGCTAGGCTTACTTTCACTGTTCGATAAACATCCCATATCCCCAAACGCTAAAAAGCTGTCTTTGGCGCGAGATACGGCTACGTTCAATAAGCTTTTATTCGCATCAATAAAGAAACATCCGTCATTGTGACCATAAACAGTTGACATGATGATGATTTTTCTTTCTCCACCTTGAAAAGTATGGACAGTTCCAACATCCACAAGCGTCCGTAGCTCTTTCGAAAGCTTGTTCTTGATAACAGAGACTTGTGCCTTGAATGGAGTAATGATACCTACTAGCATTTTCTCCTCCTCACCCTGATAGCTTTCCTTGATTGCTGAGAAATTCTCATTTAACCATTCAGCAATTTTACTTGCTTCTTTTTCATTATATCTGCTTCCAGCTCTTTTTTGAGAATGCGCAGTAGTGACTTGTACGTGCCCTAAAGGCTTTATGGACAAGCTAGCTATCTTATTATCATCATCTAGTGCAGCTTTTCCTCTTTTAGGCTTTAAATTCCCCTTGTATACCAACCGGTTGCAGTATTCAATTATCTCATCATAACAGCGTCTATGTTCACTTAAGAATAATCCCCTATCGCTGTATTTTTCATATCTGCAGCTCTTGCATGCCACTTTCATAACACTGGATTCTGATGTATTCAAACCAAGATCACTGAGTTTGTCAAACTCTTCAATTGAATTGATGACTCCACTGGAAAGGGCCAAAGAAATATCCAAAGATTTATTAATATTCCATACCGGTTCGATTTGATGGACATCACCAACCACTACAGCTCGTTTGGCCAAAGAGAAAGAACATGCTGCAATCTCCGGTGAGACCTGCCCCGCTTCATCTACGATCAATAAATCGATGTAATCATATAGATAATGTTCTTTTCCGTTATCATATGCCAATAACATTTTAGGGAGCTGGTAAAAAGTCATAACGAAACATGGAGATACCATACTCAAGTTCTCATACATCCTTTGAAGAACGTTTGGAAAGTTTTTTCCTTTCTGATTGTCCGTCAGTCTCCTTGCCTGCAGCCATCGACATTCATAGTAATGGACTGCCAGCCAGAAAGAAGCATACTTAGCAGTGGTATCCAAGAACTCATTGAGACCACATAATGAATTCATATTTACATCATTTGAACTTACAATCTTTAAATCGACTAACTTTCTAATATAATCCTTATATTTTGTTGTAAGATCAATTACTTTGCTCTCCAGGCTCTTTAGATTTTCCATTTCATTTCTTATATCCTGTGTTTTTTTACTATATATAGAAATAATCTCATCTTCATTCATTGACTCATTTATATATGTTTCCTCCGGTTGAATGAAGTATCGGATACGATCTTCCTTTCTCTTTTTAAAGTTCGGCAAAAAACCAAACCATCGAATCATTTTTGGCAGCTTATTAAAATGAGCTATCCATTCATCGATTCTGGCGCTGATTGCATTATACTGCTCCTCTAACTGAACACGCTGCCTTCCTAAAATCTCAATGTATGTCTCCATATCGTATTCACTGGTGAATTGTTGATTAAATTCCTCCATTACAGACAAAAGGCTCTCTCTTATTCCGTTAACTTCTGTAAGTCTCTCCCAAATAGCTGACTCGCATTCCAAAATATCAGTAAACGCTTGTCCGAAATAATCCTTGCAAGCATTCAGCATTTTAGCAGTAGATTCTTTTATGTTATCTTCACTTTCCAATTTATCGAAAAAATGTTTACCACGCGGATTAGTGAACTGAAATCCCTTTCTTTTTGCTTCTTCCTCCTTACTTATAGAGGGGAAGTACACAGCAAAGCTATCAACTCCTGTTATCCATCTTGTTTCCAAATCACTTTCCGTCCATTGTTTCTCCATTTTTCCGAACGACTCAATAATATTTGTTACTGCTTGATTATTCGTTGACGATGCAACTATCACTGGTGCGGTTTCTTTCTTAATTGCTCGTTCAACAAAAAGATTTGCAACTAATGATTGAAGCAATGTTGTTTTCCCTGTACCAGGTGGCCCATTTACAGCAAGAATTTCCCCTTCGTCCATTGCATTAAAGTGATGAAGGCATTCCCTTTGTGATGGGGATAAAGGGTACTCTCCCCCCATTTGCCCCAGGTGCTTTTTCATATTTGAGGAATTGTCTGCGAGCAAAGGGGTCAATGGAGTTACTTCTTGCTTCATAAAATTCTGATATAATATGTGCTGACTGAGATCACTTGTCAATAAATGATCATATAGCTTCAGCAGGGCCGCTGTAGAGTTTATCGTTTCATCTCTGATAATATATATTTTTTCATCCAGTTCCATACCGTTGACCAGATTGGCAGTGATTTTGGTTTTAGTGACTTGTTCATACATATCACAGACAAATGTATAGTATTCTTCCCAACTCGACATTTTTTTGAGTCTATAAAAATTATCACTGAAAAATTCATCGAAGTCGTTCAGTGATCCAACAGCGATGTCTTGGTCTATTATCGGAGTAAGATGTTCCCTTGCTATCCAAGGATATTTATTATCAGATGGTTCCAATACCCCCTCAGAAGTAAGCGTTGCTGGAACATAATAGATACCATTTAAATCGTCCAGTTCATGTTTGTCATACTTTTTTTCCTGGCCATCAAAGATTGTTTTTATAGACTTAACTATAAGTATGACAGGAAGAGTTTGCTGACTGAATTTCTTTTTATTTTGTAATCTGTCAAAGTGCTTTTTGTCTGTCTTGCCATATTGAATTTCATTGATGGACGCAACTGCAAATTCATTATTTTTAAAATCAATTCTTAGTTTAGAAGCAATACTATCCCTGAAATACTTTGTCATGTTAAACGTCATGTTGTTTGAACCCTCCAATGGAACCCGTACATTCCTAAGTGGTAAATCTATACATATATATACTATCGGAAAATTATATCATCTTTTTAATACAAATTATTCCTGACTCATGAATTCAGAAAAAGATACGTTGTTCATCCACTTTATTTAATACTGTCTTCATCTAAAAAGAGATATTCCTTATCTGCCTCTTCATAGAAATATGACCCCTATGATGCAAATAAAAAAGAAGCTGTGGCTTCCCTTCAATAAGTGGAAGTCATCAGCTTCTGACAAAGCTATTTATTAATTTAGAGATAACACTGCCACGCACTCCACATGTGTAGAGTGCCGACGGTAGGAAATTAACACTATGAGATGTAGTAGTTTACCTTTTATATCTTTAACATTTCATCCCAGATTAACTTGTTTACTCAAAACGTTCATTTCTTTGCCTTTCCATTTTCAATTCATTTTCTCTTTCCAAACGAATAGTTTCTTTAAATTTTTCTTCTTCTTCAGTTGCCCATTCTGCAATTAGCAAATTACTATGGTTTTTTAATGCTGTAATTAAACACAGGCAACTTTGTAACCTATCTGCAAGGGAACCCCACCATGTTCTTGGGTAAAATGATTTTCTAAATATATTTAATATCACCACTGGATCATAATAATTATCCATTATCCACAAAGCTAAAGGGGTCCACTCCAAGATATTGTCCTTCTCAACTTGTTGATAAGGCCTTATAGCAGATGCAATAACAGGATAACGTGTTTTGGGATTGACTTCACACCATTTTTTAATAATTTCCTCATTTATATAGGAAAGAGCTTTCCCTTCTCTAGAAAGTGCTTCGATTAACCAACCATCCACTTTTTGCTCCCTACCTAAAAATTCATTAAGGAATACTTCAGGCTGTGTCTTAGATAAAGAAGACAGAACACTTTGATAATCCGATGGGAAAATTTCAAAGTTTATGTATCCACCTGCAAGCTTTTCACACAATATCTTAGCGCTTTCTTTTCCAGATTCCCCCTTAAAACAAATTTGAACAATTTCTGATAATTCATAATCTAATTGGTCTTTCTTATTATTTTCTCTTGAAAATTGATATTTTAACAATAGGTCTTGGCTGACATATGATATACAATCACTAATTATCGTGTCTTTAGAAATACCATGTATTCTCATATTTAATATCTCAATGGCTACTTCTAGTCCATTTTCTTTTAGTGATATTAACCCTAATAATTCTGCAAGATCTTCATCACTTATAGTTTCATGAACTCTACCGTATGCAATATTTTGATATTGCCATATAGGAGCTTCTCCATACTCAAGTGATTTTCTTAATCTGGTTACACCAAGAGAATTAATTTTTATACTTATTTGTAATAATGGAAATATAGAAGCTAGAATTGGATCCGTTACGGATTGATCCAGTATTTTTTCTGTAAGGGCTAAATCAATTTCCGCTAATCTATTTAAAAAACCACGGAGTACTTGATAGTTACGTTTCGAATCATCTATATAGGATAACTTATCATAAAAATCAATCCATGTTTCCTCATGATTGATAGATCCGTCTGCTATTCCTTGTCCAAGACTAAATAGTCCAGGACCATCATTTCCCAAAATTTCAGGCAATAATTCACTTAAAATTTCTTCTTGGGAACCAACCTCTCTCCCAAGTAATTGAATTTTCTGCTCTACAGTTGTATATCCATCATTATCTATATCACTAACAGCATCAACCAAATCATAAATGCTTCTTCCTGACAATGAATAAAATTTCGCTTGTCCAATTAAAGAGTTCGGCTCCAATTGCAATTTTAAATCATTTAACCTTTCGTATATCTCTGGCTCCATTTCCTTGCCATCAAATCTCATGGTTGTTCTTACGGCTAACCATCCTTCTTTCCAAGATCCTTTTGAAGAAATTATTTCTGAGGCTTTTTCAAGTTCATCATACATTCCTGCATTTACCCAAAGTTCTCTAAACTTTGATGCTATTAATTCTTTTACTTTAAAAGCAAACGGGCTTTCCGATATTGCCACCTTAAGTGAGTAGTCAATAAACAATTTGTACCATGTATGTATTTCGGATTTGTTTTTGGGTCTATACCCAAAATTCCTAGGTCGAGCTCCAAATTCAAAGCTGTATGAGGAGCTAAAATGAGTTGATTTTAGAGCTGCATCTAACAAAGAAATTCCTAAATCCACTTCAGCTTCTATATGTGATTCTACTAATTTCTTAATAATACTTAATCTTTGGTCTGCTGTTGCATGTGTTCCGGAAAGATAAATATAAAAAAGAGATTTTAGTAAATTTCTTATTGAATTTACATTTTCATTTGGTTTCTCTGATAGCGCAAATTTAGAAAGTAAATTCGTTGATCGAATAAATAAATGTTTATCATAGGCTAATGATCTAAGAAGACTTGTATATTCATTATAAAAAACATTATCTCGAGTAAAAAATGTATTAGCTCTACTGGTTTCAAGAACTCTTTCCATAGCAGAAAGTGTTAGTTCAGGAGTTAAGGGAGCAACATTTCTAAACAGTGTTACTCCCAATTCATTAAGATTACTTACATCTCCAAATAGCCCATCTTCCTTCAACCATCTTTTAGAAATTTCTATAGCTTCTTCACTTTCATGTAAATAACTTAATCTTCTTGAAAATGATTTTAAAAGTCTTTCAGACCCACCATTTTCAAATACACTACATATTTTTTCAATCGGTATGTTTTCAAGAGCTCTCCGAGCCAGTTTATTAGCAATTGCATGAGGTAGAACTGCTCGCCACACACTACGCTTTTGAACAAGATCCCGTCGCATTAACTCACTTACATTACGATACATTTCTTGAACATTCATACCAACTAAATCACTTAGCAGTTCTAATTCTTCATTCTCTGAGAGTTGTATATTAAATGAGTAAACCAATGAGCAGGCCTCTGCTGCTCTTAATAGTGACTTACTTGGCTCATTTCGTTGTTGGAATAGTCGAATAAATAAGTCACTATCTTTTAACTGCGATAAATTATCTCCACGTTTTACTGTGTTCCCTAAGGCAATTGCAATTCTAGCATTTCCTCCAGAAAAATTTGCAATACTCCGTGCATCTATTTCTGTTATATGACTAAATCTTTTTAATATGACTTTTTCAATTAATTCGGTTGACGCTGGTTCTAAACGAAAAACTTCGGTCTCTTCTGGTTGGTCATCTTTAACATCATATTCAATAGTTATTAAACTTACTAAGCTATTTGGTTTCGAACATATAAGCCCCAATCGCCTATGCAAATCTGGCGGACAATTATCTACCGCAAGAATAAATCGAGATTTTAGAGCAACTAGTCTCTCAGCAAAATTAATAGGGTCTGGGTTAGGACTGTCACTAATATCTGTATAAATTACTATTGATTTATTTAAAGGGTTCTCCCCTATTCGTTCATCAAATAATGCTTGTAGCAATCTTGTTTTTCCTACTCCTGAAAGACCTACTAAACGAACTGAGGATGCAGATCTCTGAAGAATGCTTCGTATTTCGTTTATTCCATCACATGCTGATAATCCTTCTGAATAGGATTTTGGTTCGCAAAATAAGCGAACATGTTTATCTAACATATACTCCTCTTCAATTCCCAATGGGCAATTTGCCCAATTCTCATATGTTCTCCATCCCTGAATTGGTCTTCCTATTTTTTCTCTTACCCAAAGAACCAAGGCCGGGTGGCTACGAACCCAACCAGCAATCCGTTCTCGATCATAGAAATCTACTTTAATGTCAGTATAATTCGGGTAGTCAGACAATGCATCTAACATTGCTTCCTTTCGATCTCTAAGAGCAGAATCAGCAGTTGAGCCTTGGCTACTAACAATAATATAAGCCCCCTTGGAATCTACTAAATCTTTTATTACCTGTCTAATCTTACCCTTGGGTCGCATTTCATTTATAATTTCCGCTCTTGGCATATCCGGTTTTTTTACTTGAAAGCCTGTTTTAGATCTTGGAATAAAACTATCAGTATGTAGAGGAGATAAAAGGTCAACCCTGACATCAATACCGCCATCTTTTGCGTTTTGATGTCCTCCCCATGTTATACCTGCTGTTGGTAAACCATAAGTACGTAGTTCAGATTCACAGAGAAGACCGATTAGAGCCCTTAAATCGCTATCACTTAATTCGCTTATATCTTTACCATTAATTTCCAGCATATTACCTACAGCCTCCTTCACCTAAATAAAAAGGAAATTCGCCTATAAATATTTTACAATAATAACAAAAAAAACCTATCTTTTTGTTGAAAGAAACGGGGTTGCCTAATTGAGCTAAGTTAATATTAACTAAAATATATCAATTATTAATTTTATCGATTCGTTCTGTATCTACCTTCAAACTATATCTCAACTAACTAGTTTTACAAATTATCTCTTAACTCCATTTAACAACTACACTACTTAAGAGAGAATAAAATTATCTAAGGTTAGCATAAAATGTATTTTCTTAATTTACTGGCGGGGATAGAAATTTTTCTTCTCCTAATTGTTCGATTATGTAGTCCTTTGTTAAATCACCTTTTTAAGTCTAATTATAATAATCTTTCCTTATCAAGCAGGTTATAAGTGGCCTTATCCAGATACATTACATTCTAATTACCCAATCAATTTTAGCTCAAAGATAACTTGTGATTAAAAGGAGAGATCAATTCGATAAAATGAAAACAGACCCCTTTAAAGTAAGGAGTCTGTTTCTATGGTGAAGAGCCACCACACTTCTTGGAAGATAATTATACCATTGTGTATCTTTTATTAAAAGTAAAATTTATACAAATAAAATTATATTTATTACCATAAAATATTTTCGAACATTTTCTCCTTTTAGTGATTTATAAAATTGTAATGTCTTTCATATAAATTGAATAAAAGTACTATTTCATGTATAAATACACAGAGTAAATCCTTTTATAACAGGGTAAATACGTGTGTAAAAGTAATAGAAATTCTTGTTCAATGTAATGTACTACTCTTTTATACTAATTTATATATGACATTATAACACTTACATCATTACAACAATTATTTAATAAGGATTTGAAAATAAGAATAAAACCTTAGGAGGTTAGAACATGAAAAACCAAAAGCAAAAATCTAAAGAATCAGTTCTAAATTTGATTTATAATTTTAAAAACTTACATGATAAAATAAGAGCACCTATTTATAAAAATAGTGCTTCAACTCTATCGGACAAAGATTACCTAACGTGGCACAACCTTATAGTAGAAATTACCAGCCTTAATAGAATAGGTCTCTTCGAAAAATTTGATTTTTTAACAAATAAAATAGATATAAATAATATTATTAAATTAGCTAAAGAATTTGGAGGTACTCGATCATTTCTACTTTTAACACATAAGGGAATAAAATAATGAATAAGTAATTTTAGCGAGCCATTCCTCTACTCAGGAGTGGTTTTTCACTGTTTAGACACTTTACACCTATATAAAATAATCTTAATTATCAAATAAATCATTTTACTAAAGATAATTGGAGGAATTTGAAGGAATAATCCAATCACTTCTAGGTAACAACTCCGTAATTTCTGTTATCGTTTCTATCCTTAATTTAGAGCTCCACAGTTGAATTGTCTACAAAACTTCCTCAAAGATAAAATATAATTACGAACTATAACACCGGTGTACTAAAGTTCATAAAAGATATCTTAAACAAATTAACTTGATAAATAGTGATTAATTTGACGAAAAACCTTAACTTTCAACCGGAGGAAATTCTTATGAGCAAGTATTTTAAAGTAGTTATTAGTAACAAATACGTTGAAATCATAAAGCAAGCAAATTCCCCTATTACTAAAAGAACCTCTTCAGGTGGGCGAAAATCTTACTCAAGTCTAAATAGTGAAAATTATGATGTCAATGTCAAGATCAGCATTACACGAGCTCGTAGAAAAATTCGTAGATTGCTAGAATGTAACTTTACAGATAAATATGCTTTTGTAACACTCACTTTTGCCGCCTCAGAAGCAGTAGATATCACGAACATTAATAGCTGCAACAAAATATTTGCAGACTTTAAAAAACGTTTAGCCTACTATTTAGAGAAGAATCAATTACCAAAGTTCAAATATTTAGGTGTAATTGAATTTCAGGATAAGCTTCGGCAAGGAGCCATTCATTATCATATTGTTTGCAATTTAACAGAGATTCCTAACGAAATATTACAAGGTCTTTGGCAACATGGCTTTTTGCACAAGATAAATATTTCTTCCGGAGCAACTGAAAATGAAAAAATTGCTTTCTATCTAAAAAAAGGGATCACTGACCTAAGGCTTAACGGCCGTAAAAGATACTTTCATTCACATGGTTTAAAACAACCAATTACCTTAGAATTTAATAACCCAGATGAGTTTTATAAATATCTCGATGAGTGTAACTCCACCCTTTTAGAGGGTGGAACCTACCTAACACCTTTTACTGGTGAGACAAAATATGAAAATTACTATGTTGAAAATGTAAAGGAGTTAATGGAATATGTACAAGACTTACGATAATTACCCAGATGTTTTAAATGTTACAGACGTTCAAGAAATACTTGGAATCGGCAGAAAACAGGCTTATGAATTGGTAAATTCAGGGTCTTTCCATGTAACTAAAATTGGAAAGCGCATCAAGATTTCGAAGAAGGTTTTAATTGATTGGATTGAAGGAGGTAAAACTTATGGAAAAGCAAACTAAATTAGTTGAGTGCGGATCTACAGTTTTTATTTATGATTTTAAAAAACGTCCTGACATCAAAAATTTGTATTTTGAAAGGAATAATCCAACTGGGGAACTAACCCAATTAAAAAGGTTAATCCTTACCAATTTCGTTGACGGTAGATATCTTGCTACATTTACTCTTAAAATGCTGTGACCGTCAAGTAGAATGAAACAATTTTTGCTCGTTATTTTGAAACACTTTGTTCCCCAAATATGGTAGAACGATGCTTCATACGATAACTATCTTCATTTAAATGAATGATTTCTACTCGGTGAAGAATCCTATCTAGAATTGCTGTTGTTATAGCTTGATCACCCAATAATTCTCCCCATTCTTTTGGTGCCTTATTAGAGGTCAAGATAATGGAAGACTGATTATACAAGTCATTAATTAAATGAAAGAACATATTAGCTTCTTGTTGATCCATTGCCATAAACATTAAGTCATCTATTATGACTAAATCAGCCTCTCTAATTCTTTTCATTCTTGCTTTTGACTTTCGTGTGATTTCTTCTGTTTTCAGGTTATGAATTAAATCTCCCATTGATGTGAATATCGCTTTATACCCTTGGTTAATAGCCTCTATTCCTAGGCCTACGGCCAGGTGAGTTTTACCTACACCTGGTGGCCCTAATAAAATCAAATTGTACAGCTGTTCTATCCAAGTTAAATCTTTTAATCTATTTAGTTGTTTGTTGCTTAAAGACTTTTGTTCTTTTAAATTAAACTCCTCAAGTGTTTTGCTGAAAGGAAAAGTTGCCCACTTTAATCGGTTGTTTAGTTGCTTTTCTTCTCTTCGAGTTTGCTCATAAGAAGTGACATCTAACAGGAATTGAGTAAATGAAAGGTCTTTTTGCTCAGCTTCTCTGATCAAATGGGGGAGATGCTTGGCAGTTTCAACGAGTCTTAACCCTTTCATTATGTCTTGTAATTGTTGGATTTGGCTCATCGCTATTCAACCTCCATTAAAACCGTGTAAGTATCTACTTTTCTTTTGTATGCTTCTGTTTCTAAAACCCATTCTGATAGCCTGTTCAAAGTCTTAACTTCTTTCTTTTTATCAATAACTGTTTCATGTACCTGGCGCTGACGTTTCACATATGCAATGATATCGCCAAAATCAGTTGCACTGTATAATTTCCTTTTTAAACACTCTGCTAACGCTTTAGTCCGTACTTCGTTATCGATACCTTTTGTTTCGCGCAAGATGATTTGCAACTGGTCTTTATGTAACGAGGATTTTTTTCCCTAACCTTCTCTAAATATTTAAAGGCTAGTTCTTTATCTTCAAATCTCTCAGCCACTGTATTAATGAATGCTCCAACACCTTTTGTACGATCCCTACTATGTTTTTTATCTTTTATTAACATCCCTTTCCCTTCGGGAATTGAATGTTTTGCAATAATTTCGCCAGTATCAGGTATATAAATAACTAATTCTTTAGTCTCCGTTTCCTTGATACATACTTTTTCATATTTGTTATAAGTTCCAAGTGGAAGAGAGTACCGATTAGATTGGTAACGAATAGTATTGTCCTTATGAACACATCTTGCTATACTTATCTCATAGTTATTTTGAATATCTATATTTTGGGAGACTGGTTTTAAGTGTTGCTTTTCCAGGAGGAACACTTCGAATGGTCTCTTTTTTGTTGTATTGTGTATTTTATAGTTACCCGTTCTGTTCAGCCATTCCCATCCTTGCTCATTCCAAGAGTCGATGTTATGAAACACTCTATGTTTGGCATAGTTTTGTTTGATAAATCCAACTACATTTTCTATTCTTCCCTTACTCTCAGGGTCAGCTTTTCTACAAACCCGAAGGTTTATTCCTCTGGATTCTCTATACTGCTGAAATTCTTTAGTTAAAATTAGATCTCCACCATTTTCGCTAACAACAATTAAACTATCTTGGTCATAAACGATCTCATTGGTCATTCCTCCATACCATTTAAACGCGTTCTCATGGGCTTGTATAACATCCCGTGTTGTAAATGGTCTATCCAACCACTCTTTATACTTTTGTCTAGAATGTGATAAGACAAAAGCTATAAAGTTGAGTTTGGCTTCCTTATTATCAACAGTTTTTTGTCTCGTATGACCAAAATCTACTTGCATTTGTTCTCCCATTGGGGGATCAGGAATTGCCTCATACATTCGAGGAGATGTTTCCTTATTTATTTTGTATTCTTCTCTTAATGCTTTTACATATGTTCTTACTGTACTTTCTCCAACAGTTAGATCTTTATATTTCTCTAAAAGCCAATCATAAACTTGTGCTGCTGACATATCCGGATGCATTCTCAACCAAGATAAAATCAGTTCTTTATATGGATCTAATTTTTTCTTTTTATACTGAAGAGAATCAACCCATTCCGCCATCTCCGAAGGAGATCTCTTTAAGTGCCTGTAAACAGTTGTTCGAGAAACCCCTAACTTTTCAGCTATCTTTGTCTGACTAAATCCTTGCTTTAATAATTGCTTTATC